>NZ_JBSVXD010000084.1:0-25213 GCF_054070755.1 Pseudomonas sp. SDO5591_S426
CCTAATACATAGATGCAACGGGGCAGCGGTTTTTCAAAAGCGGGTAGACAGTGGGGGCGAGTCCATACATAGGAGCTGCCGAAGGCTGCGATCTTTTTTCTTTGCCATAAGGCAAAAACGCAAATAGACGCTGCACATATCCCGGTTGTACATCACAAATTTGCACTGGTACGATCCAGCATCGCTCGCGCGCGAGCTTCTCTATAAAGAACAATAAAAGCAGGGAGTTAGTGATGACTGCTCAGGTTTCTTCTCCGGCGACCCAGTCCATGGATGCCACGCAAAACGAAGTGCTGGCCGAAGTACGCAACCACATCGGTCACCTGACCCTCAACCGCCCCGCCGGCCTCAACGCCATCACCCTCGACATGGTGCGCAACCTGCACCGCCAGCTCGACGCCTGGGCTCAGGATTCGCAGGTGCATGCAGTGGTTTTACGCGGTGCCGGTGAAAAGGCATTTTGTGCCGGTGGCGATATCCGCTCGCTCTACGACAGTTTCAAAAGCGGTGACACGCTGCACGAAGATTTCTTCGTCGAGGAGTACGCCCTCGACATCGCGATTCACCACTACCGTAAACCGGTGCTGGCGCTGATGGACGGGTTCGTCCTCGGTGGCGGCATGGGTCTGGTGCAAGGCGCCGATCTGCGGGTGGTCACCGAAAAAAGCCGTCTGGCGATGCCGGAAGTGGGCATCGGTTACTTCCCGGACGTCGGCGGCAGCTACTTCCTGCCACGCATTCCCGGTGAACTGGGGATTTATCTGGGCGTCAGCGGCGTGCAGATCCGCGCGGCGGATGCGCTGTATTGCGGCCTGGCCGACTGGTATCTGGACAGCAGTAAACTGGCCACGCTGGACGAAAAGCTCGATCAACTGGAGTGGCGCGACACGCCGTTGAAGGACCTGCAAAGCCTGCTGGCGAAGCTCGCCGTGCAGCAGTTGCCGGATGCGCCATTGGCGACTTTGCGCCCGGCCATCGACCACTTCTTCGCGTTGCCTGACGTGCCGAGTATGGTTGAGCAAATGCGCGAAGTAACGGTCGCCGACAGCCACGAATGGGCGAAAAACACCGCCGACCTGTTGGAGACGCGTTCACCACTGGCCATGGGCGTGACCCTGGAAATGCTGCGTCGCGGTCGGCGCCTGAGCCTTGAACAATGCTTTGCCCTTGAGCTGCACCTGGACCGCCAGTGGTTCGAGCGTGGCGACCTGATCGAAGGCGTGCGCGCCCTGCTGATCGACAAAGACAAGAATCCGCGCTGGAACCCGCCCACCTTGCAGGCGCTGGACGCCGAACACGTGGCGAGTTTCTTCAACGGTTTTGATGAGAGCGGGAGCTGAGCCATGCACGATCTCGAATTGACTGAAGAACAAGTAATGATCCGCGACATGGCCCGGGACTTTGCCCGCGGTGAAATCGCGCCTCACGCCCAGGCCTGGGAAAAGGCCGGCTGGATCGACGACGGTCTGGTGGCGAAGATGGGTGAATTGGGCCTGCTGGGCATGGTGGTGCCTGAGGAATGGGGCGGCACCTACGTCGACTACGTTGCCTACGCGTTGGCGGTGGAAGAAATCTCGGCCGGCGACGGCGCCACCGGTGCGTTCATGAGCATCCACAACTCGGTGGGTTGCGGGCCGGTGCTCAATTACGGCACTGAAGAGCAGAAACAAACCTGGCTGGCTGATCTGGCCAGCGGCCAGACCATCGGCTGCTTCTGCCTGACCGAACCCCAGGCCGGTTCCGAAGCGCACAACCTGCGCACCCGCGCCGAACTGCGTGACGGTCAGTGGGTGATCAACGGCGCCAAGCAATTTGTCAGCAACGGCAAACGGGCGAAACTGGCAATCGTGTTTGCCGTGACCGATCCGGACCTCGGTAAGCGCGGTATTTCAGCGTTCCTGGTGCCGACTGACACCGCCGGGTTCATCGTCGACCGCACCGAACACAAGATGGGCATTCGCGCGTCCGACACCTGTGCCGTGACCCTCAACAACTGCACCATTGCCGAAGCCAACCTGCTGGGTGAACGCGGCAAAGGCCTGGCCATCGCCCTGTCCAACCTCGAAGGCGGCCGCATCGGCATCGCCGCGCAGGCACTGGGCATCGCCCGTGCGGCGTTCGAAGCGGCGCTGGCTTACTCTCGTGATCGTGTGCAGTTTGACAAACCGATCATCGAGCATCAAAGCATCGCCAACCTGTTGGCCGACATGCACATGCAGCTCAATGCTGCGCGGTTGATGATCCTGCATGCCGCGCGCCTGCGCACGGCCGGCAAACCATGCCTGTCGGAGGCTTCGCAAGCCAAGCTGTTCGCCTCGGAAATGGCCGAGAAGGTTTGCTCGTCAGCGATTCAGATTCATGGCGGGTATGGGTATCTGGAGGATTACCCGGTGGAGAAGTATTACCGGGATGCGCGGATCACCCAGATCTACGAAGGGTCGAGCGAGATTCAGCGGATGGTGATTGCCCGCGAGCTGAAGAACTATCTGGTTTGAAGCCCTAAAAGCATCGCTGGCAAGCCAGCTCCCACAGTTCCGGGATGTACACAGTATGTGTGAACGACCGAAAACCCTGTGGGAGCTGGCTTGCCAGCGATGGCGTCCTCAAGAACGCTACATCACTTACCTTTGAACTCCGCCTCACGCTTGGCAATAAACGCCGCCATCCCTTCCTTCTGATCCTGCGTCGCAAACGCCGCATGGAATACCCGACGCTCAAAGCGCACGCCTTCAGACAGGCTCACCTCAAAGGCACGGTTGACGCTTTCCTTGACCATCATCGCAATCGGCAAGGACTTCTTGGCGATCAATGCGGCAACTTTCAGCGCCTCGTCCAACAGCTCATCGCTCGGCACGATGCGCGCCACGATCCCGCAACGCTCTGCTTCCACCGCATCGATCAGGCGCCCGCTCAGGCACATTTCCATGGCCTTGGCCTTGCCCACGGCGCGGGTCAGGCGCTGGGTGCCGCCCATGCCCGGCAGCACGCCAAGGTTGATTTCCGGCTGGCCGAATTTGGCGTTGTCGCCGGCCAGGATAAAGTCGCACATCAGCGCCAGTTCACAGCCGCCGCCCAAGGCAAAACCGTTGACCGCAGCGATGATCGGCTTGCGACGGTTGGCCACGCGATCGCTGTCGCTGAACAGGTCGTCCAGATAGATTTGCGGGTAGGTCAGCTCAGCCATTTCCTTGATGTCGGCACCAGCGGCGAAAGCTTTTTTCGAGCCGGTCAGCACGATGCAACCGATGTTCGAATCGGCTTCCAGGCCATCGAGGGCGTGGTTCAGTTCCCTGACGATCTGCGCGTTCAACGCATTCAGCGCTTGCGGACGGTTGAGGGTGATCAGGCCAACACGGCCGTGGGTTTCCAGCAAAATCGTTTCGTAGTTCACGTAATGGTTCCTTCTTTCAAAGATTGCGCGAAATGACCATGCGCTGAATGTCGCTGGTGCCTTCGTAGATCTGGCAGACCCGCACGTCGCGGTAGATGCGCTCCAGCGGGAAGTCGTTCAAGTAACCGTAACCGCCGAGGGTTTGCAAGGCCGAGGAACAGACCTTTTCGGCCATTTCCGAGGCGAACAGCTTGGCCATCGACGCTTCGACCAACGCCGGTTTGCCGCTGTCACGCAGGGCGGCGGCGTAATGCACCATTTGCCGGGCCACGGCAATCTGGGTCGCCATGTCCGCCAGGCGGAATGCCACGGCCTGATGCTCGATGATCGGCTTGCCGAAACTCTCACGCTCACGGGCGTAATCGCGGGCCGCTTCGAACGCAGCGCGGGCCATGCCCACCGATTGCGATGCGATCCCGACACGCCCACCTTCGAGGTTGGCCAGGGCAATCCGGTAACCTTCGCCCTCTTCGCCCAAGCGGTTGGCCACCGGGACTTTGACGTCTTCGAAGAGGATCTGGCAGGTGTCGGAGGCGTGCTGGCCGAGTTTGTCCTCGACACGCGCGACTTTGTACCCCGGCGAGTCGGTAGGCACGATGAACGCGCTGATGCCGCGCTTGCCTGCCGTCGGGTCGGTCACCGCAAACACGATCACGATCCCGGCGTTCTGCCCGGAGGTGATGAACTGCTTGCAGCCGTTGAGCACGTAGTGATCGCCGTTTAGTTTGGCGCGGGTTTTCAGGCCGCTGGCGTCGGAACCGGCCTGGGGTTCGGTCAGTGCGAAAGCGCCGAGCATTGCGCCGCTGGCCAACGGCTTGAGGAAGCGTTCTTTCTGCTCATCGTTGCCGTAATGCAGGATCGGCACGCAGCCCACCGAGTTGTGCACGCTCATGATGGTCGAGCAGGCGCCATCGCCGGCGGCGATTTCTTCCAGGGCCATGGCGTAGGCCAGGTAACCGGTGTCGCAACCGCCCCACTGCTCCGGCACCAACATGCCGAAGAAGCCCAGCTCGGCCATCTCGCCGATGGCTTCCTTCGGGAAGCGATGCTCACGGTCCCACTCGGCGGCGAACGGTTTGAGCCGTTCCTCGGCGAATTGCCGGGCCATGTCGCGGATTTGTTGTTGGTCGTCATTGGGGATCATGGCAATTCCTTAATATGTAACGGTCCCCTGTAGGAGCTGCCGCAGGCTGCGATCTTTTGATCTTGCTTTTTTTAACCATCAAAAGATCGCAGCCTCGTTGCACTCGACAGCTCCTACAGGGGATGGCGGTGACTTTAGTAGAGGCATTCCACGGCCATGGCCGTCGCTTCGCCGCCACCGATGCAGATCGCCGCAACGCCGCGCTTCAAGTTCTTTTGGCGCAGGGCCGAGAGCAAGGTCACGAGGATCCGCGCACCAGACGCACCAATCGGGTGGCCCAGGGCGCAAGCGCCGCCGTGCACGTTGAGTTTCTCGTGGGGGATTTCCAGATGCGTCATCGCGGCCATGCCGACCACGGCGAAGGCTTCGTTGACTTCCACCAGATCGACTTCATTGAGCGACCAGCCGGTTTTCTTCATCAACTTCTTGATCGCGCCAATCGGTGCGACGGGGAACAGACCCGGCGTATCGGCAAATGCCGCATGACCATGGATCACGGCCAGTGGTTTCAAGCCACGCTTTTCAGCTTCGGAGCGACGCATCAGCACCAGTGCCGCCGCGCCGTCGGAGATCGAACTGGAGTTCGCCGCCGTCACCGTACCGCCATCGCGAAACGCCGGTTTCAGCGAGGCGATCTTGTCCAGCTTGGCCTTTGGCGGCTGCTCATCGTTGCTGATCGTCACCTGTTCTTTGCCAACAGTTACGGTCAGCGGCACGATCTCGTCCTTGAAGCTGCCGTCCTTGATCGCCTGTTGGGCGCGGGTAGTCGACGCGATGGCAAATGCGTCCTGAGCCTCGCGGCTGAAGCCGTTGGTTTCGGCGCAGTCTTCGGCAAAGGTGCCCATCAGGCGGCCCTTGTCGTAGGCGTCTTCCAGGCCGTCGAGGAACATCGAATCCTGTATCTTGCCGTGGCCCATGCGGTAGCCGCTGCGGGCGCGGTCCAGCAGGTACGGCGCGTTGGACATGCTTTCCATGCCCCCGGCAATGACCACGTCGGCGCTGCCGGCGACCAGCATGTCGTGGGCCAGGATGGTCGCTTCCATGCCCGAGCCGCACATTTTGTTGAGGGTGGTGCAACGGGTGGATTTATCCAGCCCGGCGCCCAGCGCAGCCTGGCGGGCCGGGGCCTGGCCGAGACCGGCAGGCAATACGCAACCGAACAGCACTTCATCGACGGCATCGGTAGCGACACCGGCACGTTCGACCGCTGCTTTAATCGCGGCAGCACCGAGTTGCGGAGCGGTCAGGCTTTTCAGTTCGCCCTGAAAACCACCCATCGGGGTGCGGACGGCGCTGACGATGACAATCGGATCGTTGGAAAGGCTCATGTCAATTCCTCCTTATTTCGCGGCCATGCGCAAGGCACCGTCGAGACGGATCACCTCGCCATTAAGCATGCTGTTTTCAATGATATGCCGTACCAGCGACGCGTACTCGGCAGGTTTGCCCAGACGCGGCGGGAACGGTACGCCAGCCGCCAGGGAGTCACGGACTTCCTGGGTCATGCCAGCCATCATCGGTGTTTCGAAAATGCCCGGGGCGATGGTCATCACACGGATGCCGAAGCGCGCCAGTTCACGGGCGGCGGGCAAGGTCAAGCTGACGATGGCGCCTTTGGATGCCGCGTACGCCGCTTGACCGATCTGGCCGTCGTAGGCCGCAGCGGACGCGGTGTTGATGATCACGCCACGTTCGCCATCGGCGTCCGCTTCTGTTTCGGCAATCGCCGCAGAGGCCAGGCGCAGCATGTTGAAGCTGCCGATCAGGTTGACGTTGATCACCTGGCTGAAGCTGGACAGCGCGTGTGGACCGTTCTTGCCGAGGATCTTCTCGCCACGCACGATGCCGGCGCAATTGACCAGTCCGTTGAGGCCGCCAAAGGCTTTGACCGTCGCTTGCAACGCCGCTTCGGCCGCCGCTTCGTTGCTGATGTCCGCCACCACGCTTTGCGCGCCCAGGCGCTGGGCCTGAGCTGCAACGGCGTCGGCGTTCATGTCCACCAGCATCACTTTGGCGCCGGCCGCGACCAGCATTTCAGCGGTGGCCGCACCGAGGCCGGAAGCGCCGCCGGTGACGAGAAAAACCTTGTTTTCGATCTGCATCATTGTGTCCTTGGATTCAAGCTGAGACGTTCTTTGCCGCCGCCTCTTGGGCTTTGGCGATTTCCTGATTACGCAAGATAAAGCGCTGCAATTTGCCGCTTGGGGTTTTCGGCAACTCGCTGACAAATTCGATTTCTCGGGGGTAAGAATGCGCCGCCAGACGCTTGCGCACGTGTTGGCGCAACTCTTCGGCCAACTCCGGCGCGGCGCGGTATTGCGCGCTGAGCACGACGAAGGCTTTGACCAGTTCGGTGCGCTCCGGATCGGGCTTGCCGACGACGGCGGCTTCCACCACTGCCGGGTGCTCGATCAGTGCGCTTTCCACATCGAACGGGCCGACGCGGTAGCCGGAGGTGGTGATCACATCATCGCTGCGCCCGACGAAGCTGATGCTGCCGTCCGGGTTCCACTCGACGGTGTCGCCGCTCAAGTAGTAGTCACCAACGAAGGCTTTGGTCGGTGCGCCTTCGTAACCGGCGAACCAGCACATCGGCGACTGCGTGCGGTCGATGGCCAGAATGCCCGGCTGACCGATGCCCAGTTCCTTGTATTCGTCGTCCAGCACCACGATGCGGTGGCCCGGTGAGGTAAAACCGGCGGCGCCCATGTGGATCGGGTGTTCCAGACCATGATGGTTGCACAGCACCATGCCCAGCTCGGTCTGGCCGTAATGGTCGTGAATGACCACGCCGAGTTGATCGGCAAACCAGCGGATCACTTCCGGGTTCAGCGGCTCGCCGGCGCTGCTGACAATGCGCAGCTTGCCCTTGATCGACTTGGCAAACTCGTCGCCGCCAGCAATCAACAGACGATAAGCGGTCGGCGAACCGGTGAGGTTGGTAATGCCGTATTTGTTGATCACCCGGCAGGTGCTTTCGAGGGTGAACGGGCCATCGTAGAAGGTGATCGGGTGCCCCATCGACATCGGTCCGGTCACACCGAAATAGATGCCGTAGGCCCAACCCGGATCGGCGACGTTCCAGAACGCGTCCTCCGGGCGCAGGTCCACGGCGTCGCGGGTGTAGCTCTGGAACGCGACGATGGCCTTGAGTGGCACCGACAAGGCTTTCGACGGGCCAGTGGTGCCCGAAGTGAACATCAGCAGGAACGGGTCTTCACCGGTCAACATCACCGGTTCGCAGTTGTTGGAATAGTTGGCCAGTTCGGCCCAGAAACTGAAATCGCCCTGAACGATGCCTTGCCCTTTCGGGCCAGCGACGGTGACGATGGTCGGGCAATCGGCGACTTCGGAAAGTTTCGAGCGGTTGACCGAGTCGGTGACCACCACTTTGGCGCCGGAGCAGCCGAGACGGTGCTCGATGGCTTTCGGGCCGAAGGCGGTAAACAAAGGTTGATAGACCGCGCCAATGCGCCAGGTGGCGAACACGGTGATCAGGAGTTCGATGTTGCGTGGCAACAGGCCGGCGACCTTGTCGCCTTTTTTCACGCCTTGCGCTAACAGGAAATTGGCAAAGCGCGCGGCTTTGTCTTGCAGGTCGGTGAAGGTGTACGTGGCGCTGGAGCCGTCTCGACCTTCCCAGAACAAAGCGATCCGGCCGGGCAACGCATGCCGGTCGCAACACTCGACGCAGGCGTTGAGGGCTGTCAGATCGCCCGCGAGTGCGGCGTCGACGGTGTGCTGATAATTGAACTGTGAAACAGCAGACAAGTAATCGCGCATTGCCAGAATCCCTCTGTGTTTTTTATTGGTTGGGGGAACCGTAAACAACAGGGAAATACTCGCTCCGCGCGGGGCGTCGGGCAATGGTCAAAGTTATCAAGTTGCTTGACTGGTTTGGCCAAGATTCAAAGGATGCGGCGCCTGTCAGGGCGCCATCGCGGGCAAGCCTTGCTCCTACAGGATTGATGTGATTTCAGGATTGCCGCATGACCTGTAGGAGCATGGCTTGCCCGCGATGGCGGTAGCGGTCTGAACGCAAAGCTCGGATCAGTTGGATTCGTTAAGAATCAAACTCCGGTAATGCCCCGGATTGGACCCCGACCACTTGCGAAACGCCTTGTAGAACGAACTCGCATCGGCAAACCCCAGCCGCGTGGCGATTTCGGCGAAGCTGATGCTGGGCTCGGCCAGCCAGACAATCGCCAGTTCCTTGCGCACGCTGTCCTTGAGCCCTTGGTAGGTCTGGCCTTCTTCGGCCAGTCGGCGGCGCAGGGTCGAGGCCGACATGCACAGGCGTTGCGCCAGGGCTTCGGTTTCCGGCCATTGCTCGGGGGGTAATTGCCGCAGGTCATGCTTGATGCGGCTCGCCAGACTCTGCGGATCGCGATACTTGACCAGAATGTTCGCCGGCGCATGAGCCAGGAAACGCTTGAGTTCTTCCGCCGTACGCTTGATCGGCAAATCCAGGCAATCGGCGGAGAAAATCATCCGCGTGCGTGGCCGGTCGAACCGCAGGTTCTCGGAAAACATCACCTGATAGTCGTCGCAGAAATCCGGCTGCGGGCAGCGCAGCTCGATGGCCAGGATCGGAATCCGCCGCCCCGCCAGCCAGCACGCCACACCGTGCACGATCATCCAGTAAGTGAAATAGGTGAAGGCGCGACGCGGATCGTGATCGTCTTCCAGCAGCACGATTTCCGCCAGGCTTTGCTGACGCACCAGTTCGGCGGGCATGCGCTCAAGCATCAACGACAGGAAATTCAGGCCGCTGGTGAGTCCCGTCGCCACGTTCGGCTGGATCATGGCGGTGCGACACAGAAACTCGAAACTGCCGGATTTGAGCTTGCGTGGGTCCATCCCGAAAAACTCATCATCCCCACGCCGGGCCAGCAGCCGCCAAAGCCGCGCATAGGCGGTGGCCGGGACGCGAACCTCGGGATTGTCCAGTTGCGTCGGATCGATGCCGACCTTGCACAGCACCTCTTCGGTGGCTGCACCCGGCGCGCAACACTGCAACAGCGCTTCACGCGCCAGTTGGATGGAGATGGTGTCTTTTTCCGACATTGAGCGCGGCAAGCCCTGTTCTTGTTTGAGTGGTGGGCATATTAGCGCACGCAGATCCCTGTGGGAGCGAGCCTGCTCGCGATTGCGGTGGATCAATCAACATTGATGTCGGCTGTGCGTCATCGCGAGAAGGCTCACTCCTACAGGAGCTTGCGATGTTCTTAAGATCGTTCAGCTTACGTTCAGGTAATTGTCAATGAATCCCATATGGGAATGAGTGTCATTATGTTACAAATTAGCACCCTATCTAAATCCGAGACGCTGCTGAATGCTCGTTCCTTTTCTGATCATGCTGCGCGAAGGCATCGAGGCCGCGTTGATCGTTGGCATCATCGCCAGCTACCTGAAACAAACGGGCCGTGGCCAATGGATGCCCGCCGTATGGATCGGCGTATTTCTTGCCGCCGCCCTCGCCCTGCTGGTGGGTGGCGGCCTGGAACTGGTCAGCGCTGAATTCCCGCAGAAACAACAGGAACTGTTTGAAGGCGTGGTCGGCCTGGTGGCCGTCGGCATCTTGAGTTCGATGGTGTTCTGGATGCGCAAGGTGGCGCGTTCGATCAAGCATTCGCTGCACGTGTCCCTCGATCAGGCATTGACCGGTTCCAGACATCAAGTGACCGCGCTGATCGCCATGGTGTTTTTCGCCGTGGCCCGGGAGGGCCTGGAAACGGTGTTTTTCCTGCTCGCGGTGTTCCAGCAAAGCGAAGGCCCGGCGGCACCGATCGGCGCCCTGCTCGGCCTGATCCTGGCGATCATCGTCGGTTTCCTGATCTACAGCGGCAGCATGCGCCTGAACCTCGGCGCGTTCTTCCGCTGGACCGGCCTGTTCATTCTTGTGGTGGCGGCCGGAATTCTCGCCAATTCCGTGCAGGCACTGCATGAAGCCGGCGTGTGGAACCACCTGCAAACCGTGCTCTTCGACATCAGCGCGACGCTGCCGATGGACGGCCCGTTGGGTTCGGTGCTGGCCGGCATGTTCGGCTATCAGGACGCGCCAACCGTCAGCACCCTCGGCGCTTACCTGATTTATCTGGTAGTGGCGCTGGTGATGTTTTTTCTCCCGGCCCCGGCGCCAGTCAAACAGTCTTCTTCCGTTTCCAGTCAGTAAGGGCAACCATGCCAAATCCAGCCCCTCCCCAGGCTTCCCCTCCGCGCGCCTTGCGCTGGGCGGTGGCCGGTTCGGTGATCGTGATGATCGCCGCCGGCGGCCTGTTCTACCACGCCTCGAAAATGGCCGCCGCCAAGCGCCAGTCCAACCACGATGAAGTGCTGGTGACGATTCACCCGCACAGCTGCGAGCCGAATGCCCTGACGGTGCCGGCCGGTCGCGCCAGTTTCCGCATCGTCAACCGCTCCGACCGTGCCGTTGAATGGGAAATCCTCGACGGCGTTTTGGTGGTCGAAGAACGCGAGAACATCGCACCAGGCCTGAGCCAGGTGATCAACGCCGACCTGTTGCCCGGCGACTACGCGATCACCTGCGGACTGCTGAGCAATCCGCGCGGCACCCTGCACGTCACGCCGACTGCCGCGTCCGATGCGGCAGCCAAAGCCAAGCCGTCGATGGTGGCGTTTGTCGGGCCGTTGTCGGAGTTCCGCGTCTACCTGAGCAGCCAAAGCACGACGCTGATCAAAGCCGTTACCGCACTCGATCAAGCCATTGCAGCCGGTGACTTGAGCCAGGCTCAAGCCTTGTACCTGCCGGCCCGCGCCGCGTATCAACGACTGGCCCCGGCGGCTCAACGCCTGGCTGAACTGGACAACGCAATCAACGCCCGCGCCGATTACTTCGAAAAACGCGAACAGGACCCGGACTTCAGCGGTTTCCATCGCCTCGAATACGCGCTGTTCCAGCAACGCAACGTGGACGGACTGGCGCCGGTCGCCGAGCGCCTGCTCGCCGATGTCACCGCCCTCAAGCAACAGTTGTTGGCCCAGACGCTGCCACCGGAGCAACTGGTGAGCATCGTCGTGCGCAACCTCAACACCCTCGCCGACGTGCGTGCCGCCAGCGGTGAAGAGGAACGCTACAGCCACAGCGACCTCAACGGTTTTGCCGGCAATCTCGACGCCGCACGCAAAGTCGTCGATTTGCTGCGCCCGTTGCTGGCGAAGTCCGCCGCCGAGCTACTGCCGACAATCGACACTGCGCTCAATGCTTTCGATACCGAACTCAATGGCTTCAAGGTCGACGACGGTTACGCCAGCTACGACAGCGTCAGCGCCGAACAGCGCAAACAGATCGCCGACAAGGCCAAGGCCCTGGCCGATGCACTCGACGGAATCGATCCCGCCCTTGGCCTTTCCGGCCTGTAAGCAGAAGACCACTTTCAGATGAACGATTCAGAGCAATTCAACCTTCAGCGTCGCCGGGTATTGATGGGCATGGGCGCTGCCGGTGTCGCCCTTGCAGGCTCCGCGCTGAGCTGCCCGGCCATGGCCGCCAGCCCCGCGCAGGTCACCGAAGCACCAAGCAGCGACCGCACCGAAGATCGTCACGACTTCCACGGCAAACACCAGAGCGGCATCGTCATCCCGCGCCCGGCGTCCGGCATGCTGGTGTCGTTTGATGTGCTGGCCAGCAACCGCGAAGACCTGGAGCGTCTGTTCCGCACCCTCAACGAGCGCATCGCGTTCCTGATGAAGGGCGGCCCGGTCACTCAGGTCGACCCGAAATTGCCACCGGTGGATTCGGGGATTCTCGGCCCGGTCGTCACCCCGGATAACCTGACCATCACCGTGTCGGTCGGCGAATCGCTGTTCGACGAGCGTTTTGGATTGGCCGACGCCAAACCCAAACGCCTGATGCGCATGGTCGGCTTCCCTAACGATGCACTGGAAGCCGATTGCTGCCACGGCGACTTGAGCTTGCAGTTCTGCGCCAACACCACCGATACCAACATCCACGCCCTGCGCGACATCGTGAAAAACCTGCCGGACCTGCTGTTGGTGCGCTGGAAACAGGAAGGCAGCGTGCCGCCCCAGGCGCCGGCGAAACCCGGTGTACCGGCGCAGAGCGCGCGTAATTTCCTGGGGTTTCGTGACGGCTCGGCCAACCCCGACTCCAACGACGCCAAGGCCATGGACAGCATCGTCTGGGTCCAGTCCGGCAGCGATGAACCCGTCTGGGCGGCGGGTGGCAGCTATCAGGCAGTGCGGATCATCCGCAACTTCGTCGAGCGCTGGGACCGCACGCCACTACAGGAACAGGAAAGCATCCTCGGCCGGATCAAAAGCACGGGTGCGCCCATGGGCGGATCCCATGAAACGCAAGTGCCGGATTACGCCAAGGACCCGGAAGGCAAGCTGACCAAACTCGACGCACACATTCGCCTGGCCAACCCGCGCACCGCCGCGACCCAGGCCAACCTGATCCTGCGCCGGCCGTTCAACTACTCAAACGGCGTGAACAAGAACGGTCAGCTCGACATGGGCCTGCTGTTCATCTGCTACCAAGCGGATCTGGAAAAGGGCTTTATCGCCGTGCAAACCCGCCTCAATGGCGAGCCGCTGGAGGAATACCTCAAGCCCGTTGGCGGCGGTTACTTCTTCACCCTGCCCGGCGTTACCGGCGACCAGGATTTCATCGGTCGCTCGCTGCTTGCTGCCACACAACCCACAAAAACCGCATAAATACCCAACACGGAGCCGTCCCATGAAAAAGTCGCCACTGGCGTTAATGCTGACCCTAGGCTTGCTCAACACCCCGCTTTCCGCTTTCGCGGCGACGGCACCGCTGGAGTTGGTGCAGCCGATTTCCGACTACAAAATCTACGTCACCGAGCAACTGGACGAACTGGCCAGCCACACTCAGCAGTTCACCGACGCGGTGAAAAAGGGTGACCTGGCCACCGCGAAAAAACTCTACGCGCCGACCCGGGTTTACTACGAGTCAATCGAGCCGATTGCCGAACTGTTCAGTGACCTCGATGCGTCCATCGACTCCCGCGTCGACGACCACGAAAAAGGCGTGAAAGCCGAAGATTTCACCGGTTTCCACCGCATCGAATACTCGTTGTTTTCGGAAAACAGCACCAAGGGTCTGGGCGAACTGGCCGACGGTCTGAACAAAGACGTCAAAGACCTGCAAACCCGCGTCGCCGGCCTGACCTTTCCGCCGGAAAAAGTCGTCGGCGGTGCTGCTGCACTGCTGGAAGAAGTCGCGGCCACCAAGATCTCCGGTGAGGAAGACCGCTACAGCCACACCGACCTTTACGACTTCCAGGGCAACATCGACGGCGCGAAGAAAATCGTCGACCTGTTCCGTCCGCAGATCGAAAAACAGGACGCGGCATTCGTTGCCAAAGTCGACAAAAACTTCGCCACGGTGAACACCATTCTGGCCAAGTACAAAACCAGGGACGGCGGTTTCGAGACTTACGACAAAGTGAAGGAAAACGACCGCAAGGCGCTGGTGGGCCCGGTGAATACCCTGGCTGAGGATTTGTCGACGTTGCGGGGCAAACTCGGCTTGAATTAAGGATCGGCCTGTTCAGGACCACCGTCGCCCTGCGACTGAAACTCACATTCAGCCGCAGGGTCGTCTGACCGCACGGGCATGACCGAATCAGTGCTCCACCCGCCCCGGCGTTTCATGCTAATGCGCAGTTGCCGGAGCTACAAAATTATCAATTACGCGACCCACCGGCGTTCCGTTTTTATCGAGCGCATACCATTTGCCGTTATCCAGAGTGGCCACGATTTGGGTGCTATTTACCCGTCCCATGACACCGACGATCCTGGATTGACGAGATAACCTGGCAGCCGCTTCAGCGGCGAATCCTCCAAAGTATCCCCTCAGTCGATCCACGCATGTTTGTAAACGGCTAATTCCCGATTCTGTTAAGGCAAATACGCCAGTCGTCAACATTTTACCGAAGGAAGTGATAGCTCTTCCTCCACCGGCGATCATATCCACGACACCATCCAGTGGATTCATCATGGAAACTAAGGTTGTGCCGGTGATTTTGACGGCTTCAAACGCCTTGACGCTGACCGGTCTGACGGGCCTCAACGCACTGGAAATTTTTCCCACGCCACCTCCCAGGGCATTCAACCCTGAAACAAGGTCCGTGAAACAACCAAAAGCGCCATTGATGAACCCCATACGTTTCCCGGAATTAAGGTCGTCAACGCAACCTACGAACGGAATAAGCTGTAGCAAAAAATTTTTGACTTTTTCCCAGTACGCACGATTTTCCTCTGCGCTGGTTTGCCCTTTTGCTTTTTTGAAAAGAAACTCTTCATACCCCTGTAAAAAGTTATCGCTCACGATTCGCTTGGCGATATCTACGGTTTTGGCCGAGAAGTAACTATTGGGCACGTTCGTCGTTTGCTCGGCAGATACGTCCTTGGCGGGAATGGTTTCTCCCAACTGTTCGACGATCAGTTTTTCGGATGTGGCGCCGGCTTTCGGTTTCGCTCCTTCAGAATAGGCGGAGAAATCAAACGGCAGTTCAGTTCCACGCTGTATGGGAAATCTACCCGCGGGACCTCGGCCACTGACTTTTACCTTTATTGTTTTAATCTCACCATCGAGTGGCAAGTCATGGGGTAAATCCGTGCGTTTGATCATGATCATCCGCCCCGGAAATACCTCGTAGTAACTAACCTGCTGATTATATTCGCAGCGTAAAAGCACCCCTTGATGCCCACGCATCGCCGCCCGATCCTCCGCTGTTTCGTCTTCCTTGAGCCTTCCGGTTTCCTCGCGCAACGTAAATAACCTGATCTCGCCAAGTTCAATGCTCTGGCGCTCGTCCAATGGTAACGCTGCGATCATGGATTTTGTTGCACACAAAAAACTGGCAGTGTCCGACTCGAAATGCCTTTTGACTGACTCAGTTAACAAATTGTCAAGGTCAGGCAACTTTATTCGAAACCAGTCGAAGGTATGGCGCCCCATCGAAATATTGGACATCTGCCAACCCGCGCTAGACAAATCTCCATCTATATATGCCTCTACGAATGACTTTTCGGTACTTCCATCGCTAACCTTTATATCTTCGATCGGCACGCTGACGTACGGGCCGTAAAGTTTATTAAGTTCTTTTATCGCAATTTCATTTCGCGTCACAAGATCGCGTTTGAAACCTTCAATAGCCTGGGCCAGTTCCTTGCGTTGCGTCGAAAATTTGCTCGCTGCGATGTAATAGTCGTCAGAAGAATAGGAGGCGCGTTGAGGAATAATCCCGTTCATGACTCCCCATATCACCAGGATATCAACGGCGAGGGTCTTGAACAGCATTTGCTGCTCGGGCGTGTTGGGCGTAAGAAGTGCGAGGTCCATCAACTGGGACATCGTCATTGCTCGCGAGCACCCGGGTTTCTGAGTCTCGGCAATCGCGACGCCCAAGCGCAAAGTCATCCAGCCAGCGGTGCCTACCTGCACCCCTTTGGCGATATCGTATGCCAGAAATTCTGGTGCGGCATCCACTAGAAACAGATGGGCAATCAGTGGCGCAGTGCGTTCGCTGACACCTTTGTGTTGCACCAGATGCCGTTCAATTTCCGTCAGCACTTCATTGACATCACGTCCCAGGTTTTTCGGCTGATAGACGTCATAACCTGCGACCGTTCCGGGCTTGCCAGAGGCATCGGGATCGACGGCCAACTTGATTGCAGCCAGCAAAATCTGTTGCTTGATTTCAACCGAGGCCGTTTGCCCTTCCAATGCACCATACCAACCAAGCTCCCTGAGCATTTGCTGCGCCCAGGAATTCGATTGTTCTGATGCCAACATGTCTTCCAGTATAGATTCAGCATTATCACGCCGATATTCAACGGGACGGTCGAGTTCGGAGGCATTACACAGCACGTCAATAATTGATGCTGCACCATTTAATAGTTTTCGGGAAACCCCAATGATTGTCGTTCTTTCGACCGGTGTCAGTGTCGCCGATGATGGCGTGAGAGCCAACAATCCTGCGCCGCAATCGCCCAGAGGCATGGATGTTGGCAACGAAGTTTGCAGCCATCGAATAACGTTGCGCACTTCTCCCGCTGTCTTTGGAGATCCAAAACCTCTGAAGTTCACTGTCTGCTGCAGATCGAAAGATAACGTTGAATAGAGCGCATTCCCCGTGTCCTTGATCTGTTGCAATAGCATGTTGAATGGCGCCAGCAAATTACTGTCTGCACTCACGGAATTCGTTATGTCGTACCACAGGGCGGGTGGCATCAGGACCTGAATTCTATTTTCGCTAATTCTCACTGGTGCGACAGTACAATCGATTTCAAGACGTTGACAGAGTGAGATCATGCCCGGCAGTGCTATAAACTCATGCAAGTGACCAACGATGCTTTTGCATTTTTCATCCAGAGGTGAGCCGTTGGCGACTCTGCTGAACAGGCTGGACAACGAAACCGGCGCGTTATCTGCGAGATTTTTCACGCTTTGTTCAAGCTCATAACTCAACTGCGCACGGGTTTTTTCCTCATGGATCAGCGCCTTGGCCTTATTTAACAGTTCGTCATTTTTGATCGTATCGAACGCCGGCCAACCCTCTGCGCTTAAACGACGGACAAGTTCCGTCGCCTCCTCGGTCGAGGTCGGCGAAGTCTCCCCGTAGAACTGGATGATCACATCGCGATAAACAAGTTCAGGGCCTTCATTCGTAAAAGAAAGTCCGATATCTCCAGGATCAAGTAATTGTCTGGCGATCAGAACTTGCGCTGATACCTGCCACCACCCGGAGTCATCCCATATGGAAAAGCTTTCGTCGCTGCTGACACCATCACGGATGACCTTTCCAGAAACACTATCCGCAAAAACTTTTAATGTATTAAGGGCAAAGCCCTTGGATTCAAACCACTCCAATACCTTTGGGTCGTTCACCGCGTCCCGAAAAAGGCTCGCGGGTTTGTGGATCGAACTGTCGGTAGAAACAGGCATCGGCGTATTTCCAGCCGAGGTCAGTTCCTTCACCACTCGCGCTTGCAGGGTTCGATCCGCGTGCAAAGTGATGTCTGCATCGCTCATGGCATCGAGCACCCATTCGGCGCTTTCACTACCAAGCTCGCTCTCGGCACGTTGGGAGTTCACGGATACGTCTTCTGTCTCGACAAAAGGGTTCCCATCGATGTCCACGCCCATTCTCGATATTTGCAGACGAGCGTAGTGAGCCCGAGCAATGGACTCATCGACCAGTTCCGCGACCGTCATGTCTGGATCCGATGGCGCTGGCTGTTGCATAAGGGACTTAACGTCCGCTACCAACATGGGATCGTCATGAGGGTTCGTATAACCGGATGCCTCACGACGCGCCCTGACCGATTGTACGAATGTCGGCATTGCGTCCAGGGTCAATTGCACTTCATCGATAATTTGTTGGCGTAACCTGGGATCCGCCTCGGCGGCAAAATGAGCCTGGTTGCCTGCCCCCTCGTAGGGAAACCAGCGGCTGTAAAATTCATTCAACGCTGCGTGAATGGCTGCGAACGCCAGTGTTGCAGATGCGTTCGGGTGTTGCCGGGTGAGATGGGTAACCCCGGCCAGCATCGTCACTCCCATTGATCCCAAATGGGCGGCTGACGAACGTAGCCATGCTCCAAGGCTGGCCCCCAACGCTGTGAAATGGCTGTCAGCGTTAGCTTCGGTCGTTTCGGCATAGGGATTTTCCTGCGAGCCGAAGGACGAACCTGGCGTCGTCCGAAACGGAGTTCGTATATCCAGACGTTCCAACCTTTCGGCAATATCACCAAGCAAATACCGAGGGTCTTCCAAATCAAGTGCTTCGGCGGGCCTCCATCCAGTCAGGGTATGGGTAATCTTTGTTAATAGCGCATCCGCCTGCCGGGCCATCTCCAAAGCGTGCTCAACACTTGCAAAGGGAACCACCGATTTGCGTTCAATATCGAATTCAGGAGGGGTATCGGGGTTAACCGGAACATCTTTGACGATGAACGGTTTCGAAGGCTTTTCCGGCAACAACATGATGGATTTGGGATGGGGTTTTTCTGGATACCCATGAAAATTCGAAACATTAACTATCTGGAGTAGATACGCTGCCTTGGCCACTAACCCTTTCGGAACACGATTGGCGTTGATGGTTACAGGGTGGAAGTCGGATTTGCGCTCTATTTCCTCAAGAGTCGATAGCAGCGGAAAGCACTCATCGCTCGTGCCTTCGCGGTGTCGTGAAGTCGGCGCAAGAAACTCGAACATCGCCGTCTCTTCCTCACGGCTACATAGCTGTACTGCTGGATCGGATTTGTCCTTGATGCACTCAATGAGCTCACGGATCTGGCTTGCGTACTCGCTAGGCGCCGTTTCTTCTGAGCGATACTCATCCATGACCTGCAAGCATTTTCCCAGCAGAAGTTGCGTGGCAGCGGATGATGGCCTGAGCGCTGGAATATCCTCCAGGTCCATCCACGGCATATTGGGATCTGCCTGCTCCAAACGCTCACTCATCCATACGGGACTTTGCTCCAGCACCTCGCACAGCCGCTGCCACTGCGCGTCGGTCAACAATTCACCAGAGGCGATTTTTTTATCCCTTTCCTCCCGCGGTAATTGCAATTGCGCCTGTATAAAACCGGCAACACCATGACTGCCACTGGATCGCGAAAAGTTGAGATGCTCGCCAAACTCGACGGCCCATTGGTCCGGGGGCAGGTGAAAAATAGCCTCGAAAATTTCACGCAACCGCTGCGCAGTCATGTCGCATTTGGGCTGGGTCGAGCGCACCATCGCCTCGATGAAAACCTGTTCCAGGTTTTTGCCCATGTGTCTTTGCAAAATGCCACTTTTCAGAACGCTTAGCACTTCGCGCTCTGACAGGATCTGCGTAGTTAAATGCTCGTACAGCGCGCCCCAGGTTTCACTGAAAGAATTCAGATCATCAATTAGATCGCCTTCGCGTTTGCTTCCCTTGCAATACAAGGGAATCTGCACGTCATCCCGGTACATAGCGGGCGCCGCAGCGTAGGTGCGGGCGCTATCAACATAAGGATTAAAAGACCGGGAGCTGTTGTGGACGACCGAAATATCCTCGGCTAACGAGGTCGGCGCCGGGAGTACAAATGAAGGATCAGTGGGTGTCGCGGAACAGGTTCTATTTGAGGGGTGAAATGAGACAGGCAACTTTCAGAATTCCTTTTCGCACAAATGCATCGCGCGAGCCTATAAGCCACGCCCAAAAGGAAATATAAGAAAACGCTCTGTTTCTGGTTATCCCTCACCCCTACCGAACGTTCTGCTTACAGAATGCGATACAGCAACCGCTCAATCCGCACACGACTGACACGCTTGAGAAACTTGGCAACACCCGCCGGATACTCCGGCAATGTTTCCAGATCCTGATATCGCTCGATACGCCGCGTGTGCTGGAAAATCTCCGCCAGTTCCGTGCGGCGTGGCCCCAGCAATTCGCCTTTCGGGTCATCGATCAACAAGGCGTTTTCCAGGTCGAGGCGAAACGCGCGCGGGTTGAGGTTGTTGCCGGTCAGCAAGGTGTAGCGCTGATCGACCCACATGCCCTTGAGGTGATAGGTGTGGTCGCCGTCCTTCCACAGGTGCAGGTTCAACTGGCCGCTGTCGATGTTGCGCTGATGGCGCTTGGCGAAGCGCCGCAGGCTGATTTCGTAGAGATACGGCAGCGCAGAGATCACCTTGAACGGTTCGCTCGGCGGGATGTAGAAGTCATTGGCGGTCTTGTCGCCGACCACGATGTCGATCTTCACACCCCGCGCCAGCGCCCGGTTGATTTCCCGGGTCACGGCCAACGGCAGGTTGAAGTACGGCGTGCAGATGGTCAGTTGATGCTGAGCGCTACCGATCAGCTCACCAATCACCCGGCTCAGCGGGTTGTTCTTGCCGACGCCCAGCAATGGGCTGACCGACAGACCGCTCTTGTCCGTGGAACCCTGGGTGGTGTCGTACGCGGCATGCTTGAGGCGGCTGCGCAGATCGCCGATGTCGTTGCGCAGGCTGCGGGTGGTCGGCAGGTTCGGCAAATCGAGGCGATGCACCGCTTTGGAAGCCACCAGCCCATGCTGAACCAAGTGGTGCATGGAATCGGCCAGCGCACGGTTGTTCAGCAAGTGGTAACGGTCGTAGCGGTACTTGTCGAACTTGTGCAGGTAAACGTTATTAAGGCTCGCACCGCTGTAGATCACGCAGTCATCGATGACGAAACCCTTCAAATGCAACACGCCGAACAGCTCGCGGGTCTGCACCGGCACGCCATACACCGGCACTTCACTTTCGTGAGTACGGGTCATCTCCTGATACCAGGCCGAGTTGCCCGGCTGCTTGCCGGCACCGATCAAACCGCGCTGGGCGCGCAGCCAGTCAACGACCACCACCACTTCCAGTTGCGGACGTGCCAGTTTGGCCGCGTGCAAGGCATCGAGAATTTCCTGGCCGGCCTCGTCCTGTTGCAGGTACAGCGCGACGATATAGATGCGCTGGGTGGCGCTGGCGATTTTTTCCAGCAGGCAACGACGGAACTCGGCAGCGCCGGAGAGGATGGTGACGGCATCGGCGGTCAGCGGAAAACTGCGCAGTTTTGGCAGCAGGGAGCGTTTGAAAAGCGACGGCATAGGGCTCGCAATGGGTCGAATCCAGAGAGTTTGAGAGCTTACACCATGGATCGGTTCGGGTCTTGTTACTGTCTGTAATGGCCCCACCGCCAGCAGGTTGGCTGTGCTCCCACATTTGCTTTGTGTATCCGCCTCAAGATTGTGTCGTGCCTGCTATCATGCGCGACACCCCATCTACAGGACCGCGTCGCGCCCCATGGATTACCGCAAACCCTCCGACCGCAAAAGCATGCACTCGCGCATCGTCCAGGAACTGGGCATGCAGATCGTCTCCGGACGTTTCCTGCCGGACGACAAACTGCCCGCCGAAGCCCTGTTGTGTGAGGAATATGCCGTCAGCCGGCCGGTATTGCGCGAAGCCACGCGGGTTCTGGTCGCCAAGGGCCTGGTGTACTCGCGCCCGCGGGTCGGCACCGTGGTCAAGCCGCGTCGGGAATGGCACATGCTCGACCCGGACGTGCTGCACTGGCTAATGCAAAGCAGCCCGCAGAATGAATTCTTCAGCCTGTTGACCAGCGTGCGCAGCATCATCGAACCGGCGGCCGCCGCCCTCGCCGCGCAATTTGCCACCGACGACGACATCGTCTCCATCGGCGAAGCCTACCAACGCATGGAAGCCGCGCCGACGCCGGAAGCCTTGCTGCAACCGGACCTGGACTTCCACAGCCGCATCGCCGATGCGACCCACAATGACTTGCTGGCCAACCTGTGCAACATGCTTTCGGTGGCCATCGCCGAAGCCTTGAAGCATTCCAACCAGCGACCGAACCTGCATGAACTGGCCTTGCCACGGCACAAGGCGATTCTCACCGCCATCGAGAACCGCGATGCCCTCGGCGCGCGGCATGCGACGCTGGTGCAACTCGATGATGCGCGCAGTGCGTTGAATGTGGTGCTGGGTAGCGATCCTGCCTGACCACGTCAGCCCGGTAGCAGTTCGTCGATGTGTCGATAGTCGGACTGCAACTGCGCCGCCAACATCTTGCTGCGTCCGAGTCGAATCGGCCCACGTTCGATATCGATCAGCAGGCCCGGACACTCAAGAGCGGGCAACGTCTGCCAGTCCTTCAGCCGGCCATCAGTGAGCAACAGCAGCCGTTGCTGCTCCGCCGGAAAACGCTTCTGCCGCGCAGTGAGCCAGCGCCCCGCTTCGCCCAACGCTGCAAGCATCGGTGTGCCGCCACCCGCGCCGAGGCCATCGAGCCAATGACGCAACCCGCTGGACGCTTTCAACCCTTGAACCTGCCACTTCGGCACTTGCCCGCTGGCCGTCAGCAAAGCAAGGCGCGCGCGTTGCCGATAGGCATCATCGAACAGCTGCGCGAGCAAGCCCTTGGCGTCGCTCAACGCCCGATGTCGGCGGGTCGACGCCGAGGCATCGACAATCACCAGCCACAGTTCATGGGGCGAACGGGTGCGCAGATGGAACATCAGCTCTGAGCGCTGACGCGGTCGGCCGTTGAGCAGCGTGCCAGGCCAGTTGACCGTGCCGTTGCGGGCGGCGTGACGCTTGCCTTGTTTGCCGTGATCCAGCCGTCCGGCGCGGGGTCTGGCATTCGCCCCCGCGTCAGATCGAGGGCGAATGCCTAGGGCTTTTTTGGCCAGCTCGGCACTTCACGTCGGGCGCCGATCGGCAGCGCCTGAGCGGGCATTTCGCCCCACTGGCCTTGACCTTCGCTCGGGTTGGTGTTTTGCGGAGCCGTCTGTTGCGGCGCTTGTGAGGATTGCGGCGCGGGCGGTGTGTGTTCGCGACGGCGATGGCGCAAGGCGAACTCGGCAACGGCGTCGATATCTTCCTCGGCGATGCTGCTCGCGCCGCGCCAGGCAGCGTGGGCGCGTGCGGCACGCAACCAGACCAGATCCGCACGCAAGCCATCGACCCCGGCAGCAAAACAGCGCTCAGTGATTTGCGCCAGCGCTGCATCGTCGAGAGGAATAGTCGCCAAAGCGCTGCGCGCCTTCTGGCATCGCTCGCGCAGGTTCGCTTGTTGACTCTCCCACTCGGCACAGAAGCCTTGAGGATCATTGTCGAAATCCAGGCGTCGACGGATGATCTGGCCACGCTCGGCAGGTTGGGTGTGACCACTGAGCGCGACGTTCAAGCCAAAGCGGTCGAGCAGTTGCGGACGCAACTCGCCCTCTTCCGGGTTCATGGTGCCGATCAACACGAACTTCGCGGAATGCCGATGGGAAATGCCATCCCGCTCCACCAGATTCGTGCCGCTGGCGGCGACGTCGAGCAGCAGATCGACCAAGTGGTCGGGCAGCAGATTGACTTCGTCAACGTAGAGCACGCCGCCGTCAGCCTTGGCCAACACACCGGGAGAAAACTGTGCACGACCTTCGCTCAGGGCCGCATCCAGGTCGAGGGTGCCGACCAGACGCTCTTCGGTCGCGCCCAAGGGCAAAGTGACGAATTGACCACTGGCGAGCAAGTCCGCCAGGCCTCGGGCCAGGGTCGACTTGGCCATGCCGCGCGGGCCTTCGATCAGCACGCCGCCGATCTTCGGGTCGATGGCGGTCAGGTACAACGCGAGCTTCAAATCGTCGGCGCCGACCACGGCGGAGAGCGGGAAATGCGGGGTGTCGGTCATTGTTCTATCTCAGTCATGGTCGGTAATGTCATGAACAGCGATGCGGTCAGCCATCTTCTTCTATATCCAATAGCAGGTTTTCCAGCGCCTCTCGGTACTCGCCCGGCTCTTTCCACATTCCGCGCTGTTGCGCTTCGAGCATGCGCTCGGTCATGTCGCGCAAGGCATGGGGATTGTGCTCGCGGACAAAATCCCGGGTGTTCGGGTCGAGCAAGTAGGCATCGGCCAGCAACGCGTACTGGTGATCGTCGATCAACTGCGTGGTGGCGTCGAAGGCGAACAGGTTGTCGACCGTCGCCGCCATTTCGAACGCGCCTTTGTAGCCGTGACGCTTGACCCCGTCGAGCCACTTCGGATTGGCTGCCCGCGAGCGAATCACCCGGTTCAGTTCTTCCTTGAGTGTGCGGATTTTCGGCAAATCCGGCTGGCTATGATCGCCGTGGTAGCTGGCCGCTGCCGCACCGCTGAGGCTTTCGACCGCCGCGAGCATGCCGCCCTGAAACTGGTAATAGTCGTTGGAATCCAGCAGGTCGTGTTCGCGGTTATCCTGATTTTGCAGTACGGCCTGCACCTGGCTCAGACGCTGGGCGAACTGCTCGCGGGCCACGGTGCCTTCGTCAGAGCCACCATAAGCGTAACCGCCCCAATTCAGGTAAACCTCGGCCAGGTCCTCACGACTCTGCCACAGACGACCGTCGATGGCGCCCTGCACGCCCGCGCCATAGGCACCGGGTTTGGCGCCGAAGATCCGCCAACCGGCCTGACGCTTCGCAGCTTCTTCATCGAGCCCCGATTTCAGCAACGCTTCTCGCTCGGCGCGGACCTTGGCTGCCAACGGATTGAGGTCGTCCGGTTCATCCAGCGCGGCGACCGCTTGTACAGCGGCATCAAACAAACGGATCAGATTGGCAAAGGCGTCGCGGAAAAAACCCGAGACTCGCAACGTGACATCCACTCGCGGGCGGTCGAGCAGGCTCAGCGGCAGAATTTCAAAATCGTCGACCCGCTGACTGCCGGTGGCCCAAACCGGACGCACGCCCATCAGCGCCATGGCCTGGGCGATGTCATCGCCGCCGGTGCGCATGGTCGCCGTGCCCCAGACCGACAGGCCGAGCTGACGCAGATGATCGCCGTGATCCTGCAAGTGCCGTTCAAGAATCAGGTTGGCCGACTGGAAACCGATGCGCCATGCGCTGGTGGTCGGCAGGTTACGCACGTCCACCGAATAGAAATTGCGCCCGGTCGGCAGCACGTCCAGACGACCACGACTCGGCGCGCCGCTGGGGCCGGCCGGGACGAAACGACCGTTCAGGGCGTCGAGCAGGCCGCGCATTTCTGCCGGGCCGCAGGCGTCTAGTCTGGGAGCGACTACTTCACGCAGGTGGTCGATGATGTCGCTCACTTCAGAGCTATGTATTTCCTGTGGGAGCGAGCTTGCTCGCGATGGGGTGTCAGCCACATTGATGTCGA
>NZ_JBSVXD010000085.1:0-25113 GCF_054070755.1 Pseudomonas sp. SDO5591_S426
AGCGATCTCGAAAACGCCCTCGCCGGCAAGCCGTGCCCCTACAGGGATCAAGGTGTGTACCGGTCGCGCATCGGCCCGTACATTTCCTCAGGCACAAAAAAGCCCGACTCAATGGTCGGGCTTTTTCATTCCTGAAGCTGTGCTTATTTAGCACGGCCTTTGTAGGAACCGCCTTCGCGGGTATCGATCTCGATCATGTCGCCGATTTCGATGAAGTCAGCAACCGACAGCTCGGTACCGTTCTTCAGTTTGGCAGGCTTCATCACCTTGCCGGAAGTGTCGCCGCGAGCGGAACCTTCGGTGTAGTCAACCTGACGCACGATGGTGGTCGGCAGTTCTACGGAAACCAGACGCTCTTCGAAGAAGATCGCTTCGCAAACATCGGTCATGCCTTCTTCAACGAAAGGCAGAACGGCTTCGATGTCTTCAGCGTTCAGTTCGTACATGGTGTAGTCGGTGGTGTCCATGAACGTGTAGGTGTCGCCGCTGATGAAGGACAGGGTCGCTTCTTTGCGGTCGAGGATTACGTCGTCCAGTTTGTCATCGGCGCTGTAAACGATCTCGGTCTTGTAACCGGTCAGCAGGTTTTTCAGCTTGGTCTTCATGATCGCGCTGTTACGACCCGACTTGGTGAATTCAGCTTTCTGAACCAGCCAAGGATCGTTTTCGAGACGGATCACGGTACCGGGTTTCAGTTCTTTACCAGTTTTCATTGCGAATATCCGAATTTGGATGGGATTTACAAAAATCTAGGCCGCGTATCATATCCAATTTCCATAAAACTGTACCAGCGCCGTGGCAAGATCGGCCTGCAAGGCCTGTTCCAGACACCACGTCTCGGCGTGTTTTTCCAGCTCTGGCCAGTATTTACGGGTCGATTGCCAGTGGTCGGTCATTTTCTCACCGGCGTTCCACGCCCGCCAAAGACCGCTGATCGCCTCGCTTGCAGGCGCTGAAAGGTCTTTCACATAGAGCGCGAGGAAGGCTTCAAGCTTGTCCAGATGGACGTCCTCTTCCTGCTGATAGATGTGCCAGAGCAGCGGCCGGCCCGCCCATTGGGCGCGGACAAAAGAGTCTTCACCGCGTACGGCGTTGAAATCACAACTCCACAGCAACAGGTCGTATTGATCCTGTCGGACGAACGGCAGCACTTGCACGGTCAAGGCATCGCGCACATGCAGAGCGCCGGCCTTCAGATCGCTCACGCCGAGCCAGCGCTCGACATCGCCGAGCACCCGCCCTTCCGGGACCAGCAGATGCGTAGGTGAGGAATCGCCCGCCAACACGTCCAGCCAACTGGCCAGCCCGGCATTTTCGTAGGCAAACAGTGAAATCAGCTGCGCTCCTGGCGCTCGATCAATCCCCAGGCTTTGCAGGAACGCTCGCTGCGCCTCAGGACTTTGTTGAAACTGCCGACGACGTTCCAGCAAACCGCTTTCACGCAACAAGCCGCCCGTGCCTTTCTGGAACCCTGGAAAGAAGAAGAACTTCTGCACATGCTTGTACTTCACCGACGGCAGACCGTGGCAGCCGATCACCCAGTCCTCGGCGCTCAGGTAATCGAGGTTCATCCACAGCGGCGGTTTTTCCCGTTCGGCCATGGCGTCCATGTAGGCGCTCGGCAACTGACAGGCGAACGCGGCGATCACCACATCGGCGGCTTCGGTCGGCAACCACTGCGCCGGCCACTGTCGCACCTCGACACCTTGCTGCCATTGCTGCGAAACATGGATGTCGATTTCCGGGCACATGCGCTCGAAAGCGCGCAGATCATCGACCCACAAACGCACCGCCAACCCATGCTCGGCCACCAGTTGCCGGGCCAGACGCCAGGTCACGCCGATGTCACCGTAGTTGTCGACCACGGTGCAAAAAATATCCCAGCGCCTGTTTTTTTTCATTTGAGGCATTTCAGGCATTCCAGGTTCCCGTTGGCAAAAGCCGCAATTGTCCGCATAAATTACCCCGCGCAGAAGAGCCGACGACGATTAATCTTCGTGCGACAATCGCCACTCGCCCGCGACCTACCGCCAGGAGGCAGTCATGCCCTACCGTCCCAATCCGCGTCGTCCGTTGCCGATCCAGCTCAACGCCGTGCAACTGACCGGCAGCATCGCCCTCGGTTTGTGGCTGGGGTTCATTGCCATCGCACTGACCTGCTGGCTCGCCTCGCGCCTGTTCTTCAGCGAGCAACTGGCCCCCGTGGCCCAGGCTGTGCAGCAACTGGCCAAGCCGCCGGTGATACAACAAGCGCAAGACATTCCTCCGCAGAGCCCTCTGTTCGAGCAATACGAAGAGAACCTGCGCAAGAATGAGCAGGCGCAACGGCTTGATCAGGCGCGCAGCAGCAACCGCAATCTGTCGAACGCCAAATGCCAGTTCTGGCTGCAACAGGACCAGACGGCACCGAGCGAAAAAAGTCGCGCCAACGTCCAGCAATTCTGCGATTGATCATGAATAAGCAAACCGTCCACCAATTGATTCTCGATAAACTGCGAGTCGACCTCGACATCGCCGAACGGGCCGCGCAAACCGCTTACGAAACCGCGACCCACGAAGAAAACATCGCCGAAAACAAGTACGACACGCTGGGCCTGGAAGCGTCGTATCTGGCCGCCGGGCAGGCCAGGCGCGTGGAAGAAATTCGCCAGTCGCTGACGCTTTGCCAGAACCTGGCGCTGCGTCCTTATGACGAGCAGCGTGGCATTGAAGTCGGCGCACTGCTGGGGCTGGAAGACGAAAAGGGTCGCGAGCAGTGGTTGTTTCTGGCACCTGATGCGGCGGGCCTGAAAGTCGATCTGGTCGGGCAGATGATTACCGTCATCACCCCGCGCTCACCGCTGGGCAAAAGCCTGCTGGGCAAGTTCGAAGGCGATGAGGTGGAGATTCTGGTGGCAGGCGCTCGGCAACAGTTCGCTGTCACCGAGGTCATCTAGAAAGGATTAATGGACGGGCAGTTCGACGCCGTCGAAAAGCTCTTCCAGTTCCTGCTTGTTGTGGCACTGGATGGCTTTGGCCATGACTTCGCGGGTCAGGTGCGGGGCGAATTTCTCGATGAAGTCGCACATGAAACCACGCAAGAACGTGCCGCGACGGAAGCCGATCTTGGTCACGCTGGATTCAAACAATTCGCTGGCATCAAGCACCACCAGATCGCTGTCGAGCTTGGTGTCGACGGCCATTTTCGCCACGATACCCACGCCCAGTCCCAGGCGAACATAAGTCTTGATCACGTCGGCGTCGGCGGCGGTGAACACCACTTTCGGCGTCAGGCCGCGATGGCTGAAGGCTTCGTCGAGTTTCGAACGGCCGGTGAAACCGAACACGTAAGTCACGATCGGGTATTCGGCCAGGGCTTCGAGGGTCAGCTTCGACAGCTTGGTCAGCGGGTGACCCTGCGGCACGACCACGCAGCGGTTCCAGCGGTAGCACGGCATCATCACCAGGTCGCCGAACAGCTCCAGCGCTTCGGTGGCGATGGCGAAATCCACGGTGCCGTCAGCGGCCATTTCGGCGATCTGCATCGGCGAACCCTGGTGCATGTGCAGGGCAACGTCCGGGTATTGCTTGATGAAATTGCTGATCACCGGCGGCAACGCATAACGCGCCTGGGTGTGGGTGGTTGCGATCGACAGGGTGCCTTTCTTCTCGTTGGAGAATTCCTGGGCGATCTGCTTGATGCTTTCCACCTTGCGCAGGATCTCGCCAGCGGTGGTGATGATGCGCTCGCCGGCCGGAGTGACGCGGGTCAGGTGCTTGCCGCTACGGGCGAAGACCTCGACGCCCAGTTCGTCTTCCAGCAGGCGGATCTGTTTGCTGATGCCCGGTTGCGAGGTGTAAAGGCTTTGGGCTGTAGCGGAAACGTTGAGGTCGTGGTGCGCCACTTCCCAGATGTAGCGCAGTTGTTGAAGCTTCATATGAATCCCTCAAAGCAGATAGACGCCACGGGCATCAGCGACGGTATATAACTATATTAATGGTTTGAAGAATAAATCTAGAACTTTTTTGTCGAAGTGCCACTATTCGTGTTCTAGCGATCCCCTTGGCGACGGCGTTCCACCAGCGGCACCAGATAGACCGGGACCCGAGACAACTGCAACACCCGCGCTGCGGTCCGGCCCAAAGGCGTTTCCGCGCCAGCACCATGGCTATGACTACCTACGATCAACAAATCCACGGAGAGTTTCTGCGCCTGGTCGAGAATCACCTGCGACGGATCGCCTTGCAGCACGCGCACCGCCTGAATCCGCTCCAGGTCCAACTCCCCTTCTTCCCCCAGCTCTTCACGAAAACTGTCGAGTACCCGCTGCTCGATATTGGCGATGACCGTGTTCAGTCCCTGACTGTGAAACTCGTTCAACGCCTGCTCATCGAGATAACTCTGCAGCACCGATTCCGCGAACAGCCCCATGGGTTCCACCGCATGCACCACGTACAGGTCGGCATTGAATGTCCGGGCCAATGCCAGGGCATGCTGCATCACTAAAGGTGCGTACAGGCCGAGGTCAGTGGCATAGAGCATCGAGCGAATCATATGACCTCCTCGATTGCCAACATGGCGGAGATTGATTCAGCTTAGCAGTGCCTTGGCGAGTACGACGTCCGGCGCAACACGTTGATCGGCGGGCTTAAACCTTTTGCTCGTTGCTTATGCCATGGGGCACATGACCGGTGGCGACGACTTCGCGGGCCAACTCGCAATGGCCGGCCTGGTCATCGAAAAACACATCGGCGGCGAAGGCTTCGAGAAAAGCTGATTTGGTCAGGCCACCGAGGAACAGCGATTCATCCAGGCGAATGTCCCATTCACGCAAGGTGCGGATCACGCGCTCGTGGGCCGGCGCCGAACGGGCCGTCACCAGCGCCGTGCGGATCGGGCAGGCGCCATCCGGGAACTCGCGCTGCAACAGGTTGAGCGCCGCGAGGAAACCTTTGAACGGCCCGCCACGCAACGGTTCGCGGGCGGCTTCACGCTCGCTGGCCTGAAACGCTTCCAGGCCACCGGATTGATACACGCGCTCCGATTCGTCGGAAAACAGCACCGCATCACCGTCGAATGCGATGCGCAATTCATCACTGGCGGCGCGGCTGGCACCTCCCGACAGAATGGTCGCTGCGGCAAACCCTGCGTCCAGCGCACTGCGCACGTCTTCGGCGTGGGTCGACAGAAACAGGTCGCAACCAAAGGCCTTGAGGTACGGATAAGGACTGCGTCCGCCGACGAACGCCGCGCGGGAAATCGCCAGCCCGTAGTGATCGATCGAATTGAACACCCGCAGACCGGTGTCGGCGCTGTTGCGTGAGACCAGGATCACTTCGACCCGGGCGCGTCCCAGGTGGGCATTGAGGTTCAGGAGTTTCTGCACCAAAGGGAACGCATCGCCGGGTTCGAGGATTTCGTCCTCGTGTTCGATCTGATACTGCCGATAGGCCTCGACGCCGCTGGACAAGTAGACCTTATGACTTTCGCTCAGATCGAACAGAGCGCGCGAGGAAATCGCCAGCACCAGTTTGTCGTCGATGTTCTTCGCCATGCCTTTCCCCCTCAAGTGAATCCATTTACCGGTTACGTCGATCGATAAATCCCAGACTGCGATACAAGGCCTCGATTCGCGGCAACTCGCACCCTGCCGCTTTCGCGGCCGCCAGCGGCCGGGCATAGATGGCGTCCAGTTCCAGCGGCCGTTTGTGCAGGTAATCGTGGTACATGCTCGGCCAATAGTCGGGCATTTTTTCCGTCACCATAAACAAGTGGTCGGCATAGCCTGGCGGAACGTCGTGCCCGCAAGCGATAGCGCCCTGAACCACTTCGGCCATCAACGCCTTGATCAGCTCGCGGCTGTCGGCATCGGCCATCAGCGGTGTGGTGCTCGCCCCCAGCAATACCGACAGACCGTTGTAGGGAATATTCCAGACCAGTTTTTGCCAGCGCGCCTGATGCAAGTTCGCCATGGCTTGAGAGTCGATGCCCGCAGCGCGGAACAGGCCGACGCCCTCCTCGACAATCGCTGTGCGCGTCGCTTCATCCGCTGCCGAACCGCTGTGGTAGCCGACATGCACTGCGCCGAGCGCCTGATGGGTAATCACGCCAGGACCTTCGCGGTGGACGCAGATATAGCAGAGCCCGCCGAGCACATGCAGCGAATCGGGAAGCAACTCGCGCAGGATGTCCTCGACGTCCAGGCCGTTTTGCAACAGCAGCACTTTGGCATTCGGCGCGGCGGCTTTCAGGATGGCCGGGGCCAGATCCGCGTTGCTGGTGGTTTTCGCGCCCACCAGCAGCCAGTCACAGGGCGGCATGTCTTCGGCATTCGAATACGCCTGGACCGGGTTCAGCGTCAACGCGCCGTGCGGCGCAGTGTCGACTTGCAGCCCGCGTTCGGCCACGGCAGAAAATTCGCTGCGCAACAGAAAATGCACATCGAAACCCGCACGCGCCAACATCACCCCGTAAAACCCGCCGATTGCACCGGTCCCGATAATCCCGATAGTCGGTTTGGCAACTGCCCCCATCATGGCAACTCCTCTGCTGTTCGACTCAGCGCCTGACGTATCGCCCGATTGAGCTCGGTGCCGGTCAGGCGCGAATGCAATGCCCCGAAGAACTCACCGTCGCGCACCACAAACAGCGCCGGCAAATGAAAGACCTGATAACGCTCGACCACCCCGCCATTGTTCCCGGCATCGATCCAGCACAGTCGGTCGACGGCCAGATCGAGTGCCGGCAATTGCTCACGGGCGAAACGGCAACTGGAACAGCCGACACTGGTGAAGATAACCAGAGAAACACCGTTCATCGTCAGCAGCCGTTGGTCGGCGTCGAAATCGGTCAGTTCCAATTCGACCACTATACTGGGGGAAACAATGTCAGATGGCCGACACATGGAGTCCGTGTTCATGGGACGATTTATTCCTCATCCTGACGATGTGCCTGTGGAATTAACGCTGCTCAAACCTGAGTGTATTTCGCGGCGCCAGCTGCACACTATCAGCCTCGGGGGCATGGCTTGCAATTATCACCGCGCATGGCGCCACGGCACGGCGCTGGAAGTGCGCATGCCGACGCTGAACCCCGACATGCGGTTTCTGGGCTATGTGGCCTGGTGTCTGCGACGAAAGCGAGGCTATCTGGTGGGCATTGCCTTCGTCGACGAACAGACGCTGTTCAGTGCCCGGATGGGCGAGCAGGTGTGCCAGATCGAGCGTTATTGCCGCCAGCACGACGCCCATAATGATCTGCAGGAAGTTCAGGCGCTGGCCCTTGAATGGGTTCAGGAGCACGCCGACGAGTTCTCCCACGAAACGGTTCGCAAGGCATTTGCCCAGCCTGTGGTGGATTAAACAGCTGTCAGCCCATTGTCTAGCCACGGTGTAACGCGCTAAGGTTCGGCTCCCCGATGCGCTTAATTTGCTGTGCTCCGCCGCGCGGGTTCGCTGGCGGCCGGCACCCGTGACCTGACGAGTAAACGATGGCTGATTTACCGATCAACGACCTAAACGTCGCCTCCAATGAGACGCTGATCACTCCCGACCAGCTCAAGCGTGATATCCCCCTGAGCGACGCTGCCCTGCGCACCGTCACCAAGGGCCGCGAAGTCATTCGCAACATTCTGGATGGCACCGACCACCGTCTGTTCGTGGTCATCGGGCCTTGCTCGATCCACGACATCAAGGCAGCCCACGAATACGCCGAGCGCCTGAAGGTTCTCGCCGCGGAAGTGTCCGATACCCTGTATCTGGTCATGCGCGTGTATTTCGAGAAGCCGCGCACCACCGTCGGCTGGAAAGGCTTGATCAACGACCCGTACCTGGACGACTCGTTCAAGATCCAGGACGGTCTGCACATCGGCCGTCAGCTGCTGCTGGACCTGGCCGAAATGGGCCTGCCAACCGCCACCGAAGCCCTCGACCCGATCTCCCCGCAATACTTGCAGGACCTGATCAGCTGGTCGGCCATTGGCGCGCGCACCACCGAATCCCAGACTCACCGTGAAATGGCTTCGGGCCTGTCCTCGGCCGTCGGCTTCAAGAACGGCACCGATGGCGGCCTGACCGTGGCGATCAACGCCCTGCAATCGGTTTCCAGCCCGCACCGCTTCCTGGGGATCAACCAGGAAGGTGGCGTGTCGATCGTGACCACCAAGGGCAACGCCTACGGTCACGTCGTACTGCGCGGCGGCAACGGCAAGCCGAACTACGATTCGGTCAGCGTCGCCCTGTGCGAGCAGGCGCTGAACAAGGCCAAGATCAAGCCGAACATCATGGTCGATTGCAGCCACGCCAACTCCAACAAGGACCCGGCCCTGCAACCGCTGGTGATGGAGAACGTCGCCAACCAGATCCTCGAAGGCAACCAGTCGATTATCGGCCTGATGGTCGAGAGCCACCTGAACTGGGGCTGCCAGGCCATCCCGAAAGACCTCGCCGACCTGCAATACGGCGTGTCGATCACCGATGCCTGCATCGACTGGACCGCGACCGAAAACACTTTGCGCAGCATGCATGCCAAGCTCAAGGACGTACTGCCGAAACGCGATCGCACCTGATCGCCATGCTGCGAGGATAAAAATCCGCAGACAAAAAAACGCCGGGCTGAGCCCGGCGTTTTTTTATGTGTTCTTTTTGCTGAATGTCACTGGCTCAGCTTGGCCGCATGCCGCTGGTGACGCTCCATGTAGCGCTCGACGTAGGAGCACGATGGAATGACGGTGTAGCCCATTTCCTCGGCGTATTGCAGCGCCTGCTCGGTCAACGCGGCGGCAATGCCACGACCGCGCAACGCGTTAGGCACAAACGTGCGATAGATATCCAGGGTCTGTTTCCCCAGATCCATATAAGTCAGGTAGGCACGATGACCGTCCACATTGGTCTCGAACTGATGACCAGCCTGGTCATGGTGGATGGACAACGCCTCGCTCATCACTACTCCTCGCGGGTCTTGAATTCCGACCCCTACCTTACCGATGTTTTTCCGGCGAAGGAACATCTACGCCACCCCGTGCCTGAATGGACACCGAGAAGAGCTACACCGATCTCGCGCAACCGAGCACGTACAAATAGTAGCCACCATTGACCGAAATGCTCAAGGTGCGCTCGTCATCATGCAGGTTGGAGGGTGCTGCTCCGGGATACGCAGGAACGGCTCGACAGGAGGTTTTCCAAGGTCGATAGCCTGAACATTGCCGGATGTTGAGACTTAAGACGAGCGCCCGTAGTTAAAGTCACCTGAACATGGAGAAAGATATTGAGAGGCGTCGCGCAAAATCCGAACAAAAGTGTAGACGAATCCATCTAGCCAGACTTTATCCAAGACCGCAAAAAGAGCTGTTGGCATAGGGAACTTTTCTTATCCGGCTCGCTCATCTCGGGCCTCCCAGCTGGATATTTTTTAAACAGTGCAGTTAAAAGTTGCTCGAAAAAGAATCAACGCCTACAATTTTTTTTGCTTCTTGCTTCACGTCAGTTTTACTTACTACAAGTTATGGGTAGTATGTACGCCGGCTATTTCCTCACTCTGAGGAGACAGCTACTTAATAGAAAGTCCTTGAAGGGGAACACGATGAACAACGTTCTGAAATTCTCTGCTCTGGCTCTGGCCGCAGTTCTGGCTACCGGTTGCAGCAGCGCATCGAAAGAAACCGAAGCACGTCTGACCGCTACTGAAGACGCAGCTGCTCGCTCCCAGGCTCGTGCAGACGAAGCTTACCGTAAAGCTGATGAAGCTCTGGCTGCTGCTCAAAAAGCACAACAGACTGCTGACGAAGCTAACGAGCGTGCTCTGCGCATGCTGGAAAAAGCTAGCCGCAAGTAATAGTCCTTCGGGATTGTTATCAAGCCGACCCATTTTTGGGTCGGCTTTTTTATTGCCCGGCATTTGTCGCAGGCAATAAAAAACCCGCCGACGCGGCCTGCGTCGGCGGGTTCATTTCAAACGTTATTGCAGCGGGTCGAGGGGCGCACTGGTCACCATTGGCGCAGCACCGCTCGGTACGCCGATTTCCACCGGCAGGCCGTCTTCGGCCGCGACCACATCACGCACCACATCCCAGTTCATGCGCAGGTTGTTGGTGATGTCTTCACGCTTGAGCATCGCGTTGATCACGGCAGTGTGCTTGTCGACCACCGACGGGTTGCCCTTGTCGTCCAGCGGCGTATGCGCTTCCAGGTAAACCTTGCCGCCACTCACGCCGAACTTGTACGAGTCGTTGAGAATGCGTACGGACGTCCCGACTGGCACCATGCCGGCCATTTCCAGCACGTTGTTGTTGAACATGCGGAAGCAACCGTGACTGGTGCGCATGCCGATGCCGAACTTCTTGTTCGAACCGTGGATCAGGTAGCCAGGCGTGCCCAAAGTGAACTTGAACGGCCCCAGCGGGTTGTCTGGACCTGCCGGCACCACGTTGGGCAACGGATCACCGTCAGCGGCGTGCTCGGCCTTGATCGACGCTGGAGGCGTCCAGGTCGGGTTCGGCGTCTTGGCGATGATGCTGGTGTGGGCAATTGGCGATCCCCAGCCTTCACGACCGATACCCAGCGGGAAGGTGTAGACCACGTTCCGGCCTTTCGGGAAGTAGTAGAGGCGGTATTCGGCCAGGTTGATGACGATGCCTTCACGCGGACCCGGCGGCAGGATGAAACGGGTCGGCAACACGATCTCGGTGCCGGCACCCGGCAACCACGGATCGACGCCAGGGTTGGCCGCGACCATCTCCGTGTAACCCAGGTCGTAGGTGGTGCCAAGGTCAGCGAAGGTATCTTCGTACTTGGCCTTGATCACTTGAACCTGGCCGACGATGTCTTCCCCAGGCGGTGGTAGTGGCAGCTCCAAAGCTGCAACGGGACCCGCCACGCAGAAGGCGGCAAGAGTCAGGCAGCGGGTGACGGCAGGAAAGCGCGGCAACATCCGGAAAATCCTTCGCATGATCAACAGAGGGTATAAGAACGCGATTGTACACCGCTGTCTGTTATTTCGGGGAGGTCGCCACGATTGCAGGCGATGCAAGGCGTTTTCTGCGTGGGGCACACACCCATCCCCGCGTAGCCCCTGTAGCAGCTGTCGAGCGGAGCGAGGCTGCGAGCTTTTGATCTGGTACATACGCAAAATCAGCTTGGATGTCAGGCCGTCATCGCCAGCAGGCTGGCTCCCACAGTTTGGATTGGGTACATCTAGAAGAGATTGGTCGGCTGTCAGGCCGCAATCGCGAGCAGGCTCACTCCTACAATGGATCGGCGTACACCCAAGCTTTTCACCACTCAACAGGCCGAGCGTTAGCTCGCCTGCCGCTTTTGATATTGATCCACCCGCCCCATCGGAAGGCTGAGTGGAGGCGTTTATCCGGGGAGTGGCGCGCAGCGCCGTTCGACGCAGTCGAACACGCTGCATGTAGGTCGTCGCGCAGCAGACCGGAGGGCAGTGTCCCCGGATGAATGCCGGAGCGAAGGAACACCGAGCCTTAGCGAGGGGCCGTACGTAAGGGGCGAGCGTTTTTTTGCTTACTTTTTTGAGGCGTTTGTCAAAAAAGTGAGTCGCCGTAAGGGCGAAACCCTAAGCCGCCGTTACCGCAGCAACGGATATGTACACAATCAAAACGCGATTTCAGATCAAAGCTCAAACCGCAACTCAGGCCAGATCGGCGAAGTCCCACGCTTCTGCGACTCCAGAATAGCCCGACACAACGAACACAACCGCTGATCCTGAAACACCCGCCGATCAACACTCGACCAACGCGGCTGCGCAGGCAACAGACTCCCGCACAACGTGCGATCAGCCGAACCACCCAACTCCAGCTGACGAGTCACCAGATGCACCCGCACTTCCTGGCAGGCGAACAGATCCAGCTGTTCGTCAGGCTCGATCAGTTGATAGGCAAAAAGTGACCAGGCGGGACGCGGCATCGGGGGCTCCAAATCGGGGGCGCCACCTTAGCCGAAAGCCTGCCTCTAGAAAAGCGTCATAACAGCGGTTTTAGCGTAGGCCAGACATTTTCCAGCAACTTGTCCTGAGCCCCGGCCGCCGGGTGTATGCCGTCGGCCTGCATCAGGTCCGGATGACCGCCCACGCCATCGAGAAAAAACGGTACCAGCGGGATTTTCTTCTCTTCGGCAACGTTGCTGAAGACCTCGGCAAAAGCCTTGGTGTAACGCGCGCCATAATTGGGTGGCAACTGCATGCCGAGCAACAGCACCCTGGCGCCACTGGCGCGGGAGCTGTCGATCATCGAAGCAAGATTTTGTTGCAATTGCGTTGGCAGCAATCCGCGCAGCCCGTCATTGCCGCCCAACTCGAGGATAACCAGCTCCGGCTTATGCTCTGCAAGCAGCGCCGGCAGCCGCGCCTGGCCTCCGGCACTGGTGTCGCCGCTGATGGACGCATTGACCACCTTATCGTCGAAACCTTCGCGTTTGAGCCGTTGTTCAAGCAACGACACCCACCCCAGCCGGGTATCCAGCCCGAAACCGGCGCTGATACTATCGCCAACGATCAGGACAGTACCCGCCGCTGCGTTCTGGGCCATGCACATCAAGGCCAGGCCAGCACTCAAAAACCACACACGCATCGGATTCTCCATGGGCGCAAGCATTCTCACCGCGAAGAACCTCAGCAAAGTGGTTCCCAGCGCGGAAGGTGAACTGACTATCCTGCACGAACTCAGCCTGGAACTGAACAAGGGCGACAGCCTGGCCATCGTCGGCGCGTCCGGTTCCGGCAAATCCACCCTGCTCGGCTTGCTCGCCGGCCTCGACCTGCCCAGTAGCGGCGAAGTCACCCTCGCCGGCCAGAGCCTGAGCAATCTCGATGAAGACCAACGCGCGCGCATCCGCGCCGAGCACGTGGGTTTTGTATTCCAGTCATTCCAGTTGCTCGACAGCCTCAATGCCCTGGAAAACGTCATGCTGCCGCTGGAGCTCGATGGCCGCAAAGATGCCCGTGGCCGTGCCACCGAACTGCTGCAACGGGTCGGCCTCGGTCAGCGCCTGACGCACTCGCCTCGCCAGCTCTCCGGCGGCGAACAGCAGCGCGTGGCGATTGCCCGGGCGTTTGCCGCCGAGCCCGACGTGTTGTTTGCCGATGAGCCGACCGGCAACCTCGACAGCCACACCGGCGAGCGCATCAGCGATCTGTTGTTCGAACTCAACAAGGAGCGCGGCACGACCCTGGTGCTGGTGACTCACGATGAACGCCTGGCACATCGCTGCCGGCGCCTGATCCGTCTTGAAGCCGGCCTGCTGGTCGCCCCTCTGGAGCCTTGATGGCACGTCTGCCGCTGTTGCGCCTGTTCAGTCTCGCCATCCGCCAGTTGCTGCGTGATGCCCGCGCCGGTGAATTGCGCGTGTTGTTTTTCGCGTTGCTGGTGGCCGTGGCCGCGAGTACCGCTATCGGTTATTTCGGTGCCCGCCTCAACGGCGCCATGATGCTGCGCGCCACCGAGTTTCTCGGTGCCGATCTGGTGCTTGAAGGCAGCTCACCAGCGCGAACCGAGCAGATCAGAAGCGGCACCGAGCTGGGCCTCGAACACGCGCAAGTGGTGGAGTTCTCCAGCGTTATCGCCACGGACAACGGCATCCAGTTGTCCAGCATCAAGGCCGCCGATAGCGTTTACCCGTTGCGCGGCGAACTGAAGAGCGCACCTGCACCCTTCGCCCCGGAAGAGTCCGGTGGCGGGCCGAAACCCGGCGAAGCCTGGGTCGAAGCGCGATTGCTGACCGCACTTGACCTGAAGATCGGCGACAGCATCGATGTCGGCATGAAAACCCTGACACTGGCACGCGTGCTGACCTACGAGCCGGACCGTGCCGGCAATTTCTACAGCCTGACACCACGGGTGCTGATCAACCTCAGCGATCTTGAAGCCACCGGCGTGGTGCAACCCGGCAGCAGGGTCAGTTACCGCGAACTCTGGCGCGGTAACGCCACTGCGCTCGAAACCTATCGCCAATTGATCAAACCCGGCCTCGCCGCGAACCAGCGCATTCAGGATGCCCGCGACGGCAACCGGCAGATCGGCGGTGCCCTGGGCAAGGCTGAGCGTTACTTGAACATGGCCAGTCTGGTGGCCGTGTTGCTGGCCGGGGTGGCGGTGGCGCTGTCGGCGACGCGCTTCGCCACTCGCCGCTTCGACGCCAGTGCGCTGTTGCGTTGCCTGGGCTTGTCCCGCCGGGAAACCCTGCTGCTGTTCAGTTTGCAACTGACGGTCCTCGGATTGCTCGCCAGCATCAGCGGTGCCGTCATCGGTTGGCTGGCGCAACTGGGGCTGTTTGCTCTGCTGCATGATTTGCTGCCCAGCGACGTACCACCGGGAGGCCTGTTTCCAGCCATCGCCGGGATCGGCACCGGGCTGGTGGCACTGGCCGGTTTTGCCTTGCCGCCGCTGGCGGCGCTGGGTCGGGTGCCACCGTTGCGGGTATTGCGCAGGGACTTGCTGCCGATTCCCTCCAGCACCTGGATGGTCTACGGCGCCGCGTTGGGCGCCCTCGGCCTGATCATGTGGCGCCTGAGCCTGGACCTGGTGCTGACCTTCGCCCTGCTTGGCGGCGGCGTCGTTGCCGCGCTGGTGTTGGGTGGTTTGCTGTTGCTGCTGCTCAAAAGCCTGCGGCGCATGCTCGCCCGCGCCTCCTTACCCTGGCGCCTCGGGTTGGGCCAGCTACTGCGTCATCCGCTGGCCGCTGCCGGGCAGTCACTTGCGTTCGGCCTGATCCTGCTGTCGATGGCATTGATCGCCTTGCTCCGTGGCGAATTGCTCGACACCTGGCAAAACCAGCTTCCGAAGAACGCACCCAACTATTTCGCCCTGAACATCCTGCCCGCAGACAAACAGGCCTTCGCCGACCGCCTGATGGAACTGTCGGCGCAATCGGCGCCGCTATACCCCGTGGTGCCGGGGCGACTGATCAGCATCAACGGCGAACCGGTGCAGCAAATCGTCACCAAAGAGTCGGCCGGAGACCGGGCGATCCAGCGTGACCTGAGCCTGACCTGGGCAGCGGACCTGCCGGCGGGCAACAAACTCACTGCGGGCAACTGGTGGCCGGAGCAGACACCGGATGAGATTCCCGGAGTCTCGGTGGAGGGCAAAGTCGCCGAGAGCCTGAAGCTCAAACTCGGCGACCATCTGGTCTTCACCGTCGGCGGGGCCAATCGAGAGGCGAAAGTCACCAGCCTGCGGGAGATCAACTGGGACAACTTCCAGCCGAACTTCTTCATGATTTTCCAGCCAGGCACCTTGAAGGATCTGCCGGCGACTTACCTGACCAGTTTCTATCTGGCGGCGGGTCACGATCAGCAGATTGTCGATCTGTCGCGGTCTTTCCCGGCGGTGACCATTCTGCAAGTCGAAGCGCTGCTGGCGCAGCTGCGCAGCATCCTCGCGCAGGTCTCCCTGGCGGTGGAATATGTGCTGTTGTTTGTATTGGCAGCCGGGATGGCAGTGTTGTTCTCCGGCCTGCAAGCGACGCTGGATGAACGCATCCGTCAGGGCGCGCTGCTGCGTGCGCTGGGGGCGGAGCGGCAATTGCTGGTGAAGGCGCGGCGGATCGAGTTCGGCTTGCTCGGCGCGGTCAGTGGTTTGTTGGCGGCGCTCGGCTCGGAAGTGGTGAGTCTGGTCCTGTACCGTTATGCGTTTGACCTGCCCTGGCATCCGCATCCGTGGCTATTGGTGCTGCCGCTGATCGGCGCCGTGCTGATTGGCGGCGCCGGTGTGTTTGGCACCCGACGCGCCTTGAATGCCAGCCCGCTGACAGTTCTGCGCGAGGGTTGATAAACTCAAGCGCTCTTAATCACAAGAAGTCGCCATGAGCCGTTATCGCCCTCCCCGCACCGCCGGCACCGCGCTGATCACCCCCGAAGGTGAAGCGCGGATGCGCGCCGAGTTTCACGAACTCTGGCACGTCCGCCGACCGCAAGTGACGCAGTCTGTCAGCGAAGCGGCGGCGCAAGGCGATCGTTCGGAGAACGCCGAATACACCTACGGCAAAAAGATGCTGCGCGAGATCGACAGTCGCGTGCGTTTTCTCACCAAACGCCTGGAAGCCCTGAAGGTCGTCAGCGAAAAACCCAGCGATCCGAACAAAGTCTATTTCGGCGCATGGGTCACCATCGAAGACGAAGACGGCAAAGAGTCGCGCTATCGCATCGTCGGGCCAGATGAACTGGATTTGAAGCAAGGCCTGATCAGCATCGACTCACCGCTGGCCCGCGCCCTGATCGGCAAGGCACTGGACGCCGAGGTTCGGGTGCAGACGCCTACCGGCGAGCAGTGCGTGTATATCGTGGCGATCGATTATCCCTGATCGCTTCAGCGCCGGGTAATCAGCCCTTGGCGGGCGACGCGGGTCAGTTGCCGGATCATTTCGGGAGCATCTTCAGCGCTGGGCGACTGGATCACTGCCAGGTCGAAACTGTCGCCGGCAAAGCGAGCCAGGGATTCGCCGTCTTCGACAAACTGGATCAGGAAAGCTGCCGGACCACCGGTGCGACGTGGCCAGCCATCGAGGTAGCGCAAGAGCGTCGGCTGATGTTTACCGCCAAGCAGGATTTTTGGATTGCGCTGGGTGAGATGTGCCGTGATCGGCGCGGGACGTATAACGGGGCTTAGTGCATTCATCGTGTCGTGTCTCTGCCTCAAAAGTCTGCATGGCAGGTGAGAGGCAACACCGAACCAGCGCTTTAGCGGTATTTCGAAGCCTGTTTCAAGCTTCTATCGGCAACTGGATGAGTCACCTGGCGCCCCGCAAGTAGCTGTTTAAATCGGCGCATGAGCGGCATCCTAGAGAAGCTGACCGGACAGTGTCAAGAATGACGCACAACAAAAAAGGCCTGCGCAATGCAGGCCTTTTGCTTGAGCCAGAGCGGTCAGCCAGCGATGGCACGGTCGGCCGAGAGCTTGCCGGCGCCTTCGATCAGTACCGCGATGCTGCCACCAAGCAAGGCCAGTGCGAACTCGTAGCCGTTGTTGGCCATGAACAGACCGTTGCTGATGTGCACCGAGAAAATCGCTACCAGCGAGAGGAAGGTCAGGCCCAATGCCGCCGGGCGAGCCAGCAGGCCAATGATCAATGCCAGACCGGCGAAGAACTCAGTACCGCCCGCCAGCGTCGCCATCAGGTAGCCCGGCGCCAGGCCGATGCTTTCCATGTACTGCGCGGTGCCGGCCAGACCGTAGCCACCAAATGCACCAAAGAGTTTCTGCGAACCGTGGGCAGCGAAGATGATGCCTACGAAAATTCGCAGAACAGTCAGGCCGTAGCCGGCGCGGGTAAACAGAACCTTGTTGATCAGTGTGCTCATGCTGTGTCATCCATTGTTTGTGTGTGTTGGTTGGCCGCTATATTAATCAGTAAATTTCATGTTAAAAGCGCAAAAATTCCACTTTAACAATCAGTTTATTCGATCATTTACGAAGGGCAACCTTCTGCCCCTGGGGCTCCAACGACTCCCGCTCCCGATCGAACGCCAGGTAATACTTGTTCACGCTATTAACATAGCTGACAGGTCCCATTCCCACCTGCTCCATGGCGATGCGCTCAACCTGAAAGAACCACTGATTGGGATTCAACCCGCGTCGCCGTGCCTCGGCGCGCATCCCCTGCACCCGCTCCGGGCCGATGTTGTAGGCCGCCAGCACGAACGCCATGCGCTCGCGCTCGTTGAGTTTGGGGCTGGCGAAGAACTTGCGACGAATCATCGCCAGGTACTTGGCCCCGGCCTGCACATTGGCATCGAGATCCTGAATGTTGATGACGCCGACTCGCTGCGCTGCGGAAGGCGTGATCTGCATCAGGCCGGTCGGCGCGCCGCCACTGCGCGCCTTGGGTTGCAGGCCTGACTCCTTGAACGCCAACGCCGCCAGGTTCAGCCAGTCCATGCCTTGGGCGTCGGCATGTTTTTGCAGCACCGGACGAAGCTTTTCCAGACGCTGCCGGTCAGCCTTTGCCAAGGGATAGTGCACTTGATAGAGGCGTCGATAGATGCGCAGGAAAGCGACGTCCTGGTCCGACGGTTTTTTGTAACCGGCGAGGAAACGGTCAATGCTGGCCCGCAACATCGAGGCATCACGGCGCACAAACCAAAACTCCTCGCCTGGCTCGCTGATCAGCACCTGCCGGTCGAGACGCAATTTCGGCAGGATCTTGCTCCAGCGCTCGGCAATCGGTTGTTCGACGATGGTCAGGTGAAAAATCCCGCCCTGAACCATTTCCAGCACGTCCTCGACCGCCAGGCTCGGATCGACCCACTCGATGGTCACCGGTGGCAATTTGTGCAGCGCGAGCTTTTGATTGATCTGGCTGACGGCGTCCCCGGCGGCGCTGCCGGTCGGCAGTGCCAGGGTTTTGCCCGACAGTTGTTCGAGACGGGTATAGCGCCGTTCGCCCTTGATGCCGACCAGCACCAGCGGGATGTTGCTGGCAATCGGCTCACTGGTACTGACGGCGTAACCGGCTCGCAGGTCGAGCAATTCACCCGGCGCAACCAGATCGCCCTCCCCGCGCTGCAACGCGCCGAGCAACTGATCCTTGGCCTTGGGGATGATCTTGAGGGTGATTTCCTGACCGTCACGGGCGTGACCGTTGAGGTATTGCTCGAAGGCGCGCAAACGATGGTATTCGACGCCGATGGCCTGGCCCTGGACTTCGCCGGAGCTGTTGCGGCTCTGGTTGACCAGCACTCGGAGCACGCGACTGCTGCGGATTTCCGTCAGGTCCCGGACCTTGGCGGCCGGTACGGCTTGCAGCGGTCCGGGCAGACGCGCGACCGCCGAGACCGGCAGCAGCAGCGAACAGCACAGCAGGAGCAAAACCGAGGGACGAATCATCCACTCTCCGCAAAGAATTCGGGTTGATCACATGAGTGATTTCATGAAATCACACGACAAAAACAGAGCGCCTGAGCGCTGGCAAAGTGCGGAAGACTGGCACAGTGATGGCACTCTGACCACCCCACCCAATCCCGCGGAATCAAAAGACAGCTATAACTCGTTGTAGTTCTTGGTTTTTCTTATAAATCTACAGCTCTGATATGCTTTCCGGCCTTTGGTCCGAGGTAGCACCATGCAACTCATCGATATCGGCGTCAACCTGACCAACCCCAGTTTTGCCGACAAGCATCAGGCTGTACTCGACCGCGCTTATGCCGCCGGCGTCTGCCAATTGGTGCTGACCGGCACCAACGTCGAGGGCAGCGAACAGGCGCTGGAACTGTGCCAGCAGCTGGATGAAAGCGCGCAACGGCTGTTTGCCACCGCTGGCATTCATCCCCATGCGGCCAGCGACTGGAACGCCGACAGCGCCAGTCGACTGCGCAGCCTGCTCAAGGAATCGAATGTGGTCGCCGTGGGCGAATGCGGCCTGGATTTCAACCGCGATTTCTCGCCGCGCCCGCAACAGGAAAAAGTCCTCGAAGAGCATCTGGCGCTGGCGGTAGAGTTGCAGATGCCGGTGTTCCTGCACGAGCGCGATGCCAGCCAGCGTCTGCTGGAAATACTGCGCGACTACCGCGATCAATTGCCGGCCGCCGTGGTGCACTGCTTCACCGGGGAAAAATCCGCGCTGTTCAGTTACCTCGATCTTGACCTGCACATCGGCATTACCGGCTGGATCTGCGACGAGCGCCGGGGTACTCATCTGCATCCGCTGGTGAAAGAGATCAAGCGCGGGCGCCTGATGCTCGAAAGCGATGCGCCGTACTTGCTGCCGCGCAGCCTGCGGCCGAAGCCGAAGAACGGCCGTAATGAGCCGGCGTATCTGACCGAAGTGTTGCGCGAAGTGGCGTTACATCGCGGGGAGACAGAGGAAGACCTGGCGGCGCACACGACCGCGTGTGCACGGGCATTTTATGGTTTGCCCACCATCCCCCTGTAAACACAGCTCGCACACATTGACCTGCATCAAGATCAGAATCCCTGCATAGCGGCACAATACTGGCACCTTGCCAATACTGTTTCCGCTATCAGAGAAGACCTCCATGGGTGCCTGGCTTAGCAATATCTCGTTGAAGTACAAGTTCTGGGCGGTGAATGCCGTCGCGTTCATCACCACTCTGCTGCTGGTGGTATACGCAGTGCAGCTCGAACAGCAAGCCCTGAACCAGGCAGTGCAGGCATCGGCGCAGGCTCAAGCCCGATTGCTCGGCACCTGGCCTGCCGGACAGCCGTTACCCAAAGCCGAAAACCTGCTGACGTTCAATCGCGGACAGGTTCCGGTGCTGAACGAGCAACCAGTGCCGCAACTGACCAATGCCAATGGTTGGGTCGATATAAATGCCATGCCGCTGCTGGGCAAAAACCTGCTGATAGGTGCCCAGGTATTCACTCGGGCGGACGGCCAACAGGTCGCGGTGATTGCCCATGGCCCAAGCCTGAGCCAGCTACTCAGTGAACGCTTTGCCAACTACGCGGTAGCGGTTTTCATCCTGATGCTGGCGATGCTCGGCGCTTCGCAATTGTTGATCCGCTTCCTGCTCAGCCAGCTCAACACCTTGAAAGACGTGATGCTGCACGTCGAGAAGACCGGCGATCTGTCGGCCCGCGTGCCGCTGGCGTGCCGCGACGAAGTCGGGCAGATGGCCAATGCCTTCAACGCGATGCAGGCCGGTTATCAACGGGTGGTCAACACCGTCGCCAACACCGCGCGGCAACTGGACGACGGCGCCGCTCGGCTGGCGTCGAGCATGAACGAAGTGCGTCACGGCATGCTCGGCCAGCAGAGCGAAACCGACCAGGCCGCCACCGCCATCAACGAAATGACCGCCACGGTCTACCACATCGCCCAACACGCCGGCGCCACCCGTGACCTCTCGCAATCGGCCGATACCCTCGCCGGCAGCGGGCAGGCAGTGGTCATGCGTGTACAGAAGTCGATTGCCGGGCTGTCCACCGGTGTGCAGCAGACCGCCGAGATGATTCAGCGTCTGGCCGAGGACAGTCAGAAGATCAACGGCGTGGTCAATGTGATTCACAGCATTGCCGAGCAGACCAACCTCCTGGCGCTGAACGCCGCCATTGAAGCGGCCCGGGCCGGTGAAATGGGTCGTGGTTTTGCCGTGGTCGCCGATGAAGTGCGCAACCTGGCCAAGCGTGTGCAAACCTCGACGGATGAAATCACGGTGATGGTTTCGGCGTTGCAGGCCGGAACGCGGGATGCCGTGGACTTCATGCAGGAGAGCTCGTTCAAGGCCGACGATTGCGTGCAACAGGCACAAGAGGCTGGCGCAGCGCTGATGGAAATCACCGGGGCGGTGGCGCAGATGCGTGAAAGCAACACGCAGATCGCGGTGGCAGCCGAGCAGCAAAGCCAGGTCGCAGAAGAAATGAACCGCGCAGTGGTGAGCATCCGCGACGTCACCGAGAACACGGTGCAGCAGACGGTCAGCTCGGCGACCACCAGTAATGAGCTGGCGGCATTGGCCGGGGAGTTGAGCAAGGCGATCGGTCAACTCAAACTCTAACGGTCGGCGGCTGGTTACACCAAAGACCTGCGACACCCTGCCGCTCCGCGACCTTGGTCGACACTGACTAACCCGGGCGGTCGTGCGAGACTGTCTGTCCGGGCGGGAGGCCCGGGTGTCTTTGGTTGCCTGGAGTTCCCATGTCGCTGTCCAGCGGGCTGATTGCCGCCGTCGCTCTGGCCTATATGGCCATCATGTTCGCCATCGCCTTTTATGGTGACCGTCGCAGCGCGCCGTTGCCGCCGCGGGTGCGTGCCTGGGTGTATAGCCTGTCGCTGGCGGTGTACTGCACCAGTTGGACATTCTTTGGTGCGGTGGGCCAGGCGGCCGAACAGCTGTGGTCATTCCTGCCGATCTACCTCGGGCCGATCCTGCTGCTGATCGGTGCGCCGTGGGTCCTGCAAAAAATGGTGATGATCAGCAAGCAGGAGAACATCACCTCCATCGCTGACTTCATCGCCGCGCGCTATGGCAAATCCCAGTCGCTGGCGGTGGTGGTGGCGCTGATCTGCCTGGTTGGCGTGCTGCCCTACATTGCCCTGCAACTGAAGGGCATCGTGCTTGGCGTGAACCTGCTGATCGGTGCCGGCGCCGACGCCATGGGGGTTCGCGCGCAAGACACGGCATTGATCGTGTCGCTGGTGCTGGCGCTGTTCACCATCGTCTTCGGTACGCGCAACCTCGACGCCACGGAACACCACCGCGGCATGGTGCTGGCGATTGCGTTCGAATCGTTGGTGAAGCTGTTCGCGTTCCTGGCGGTCGGCGCGTTCGTGACCTTCGGGCTGTATGACGGTTTCGATGATCTGTTCAATCAGGCGATGCTCGCCCCGCGTCTCGAGGAATACTGGAAAGAAACCATCAACTGGCCGTCGATGGTGGTGCAGACCGGTGTGGCGATGATGGCGATCATCTGCCTGCCGCGACAGTTCCACGTAACCGTCGTCGAGAACATCGACCCGCAGGACCTGCGTCTGGCCAAATGGGTGTTCCCGGCCTACCTCGCGTTGGCGGCGTTGTTCGTCGTACCGATCGCGCTGGCGGGCCAGATGTTGCTGCCAAGCTCCGTGCTGCCGGACTCCTTCGTCATCAGCCTGCCGTTGGCCCAGGCTCATCCGGCTCTCGCGCTGCTGGCGTTTATCGGCGGTGCTTCGGCGGCCACCGGCATGGTGATCGTGGCCAGCGTGGCGCTGTCGACCATGGTGTCCAACGACATGCTGTTGCCGTGGCTGCTGCGCCGCAACAATGCCGAGCGCCCGTTCGAAGTATTCCGCCAATGGATGCTCTCGGTGCGCCGCGTGAGCATCGTGGTCATTCTGCTTCTGGCCTACGTCGCCTATCGACTGTTGGGTTCGACCGCCAGCCTTGCAACCATCGGCCAGATCGCCTTCGCCGCCGTGACCCAACTGGCACCGGCCATGCTGGGCGCGCTGTACTGGAAACAGGCCAACCGTCGCGGCGTCTTTGCCGGCCTCGCCGCCGGGACGTTCCTGTGGTTTTACACGCTGATCCTGCCGATCGCCGCCCACAGCCTCGGCATGTCCCTGAACAGTTTTCCGGGCTTGGCCTGGCTGCACAGCAACCCGCTGAACCTGCCGATCACCCCGCTGACCCAAGGCGTGGTCCTGTCCCTGGCCGGTAACTTCACGTTGTTCGCCTGGGTCTCGGTGCTGTCGCGCACACGGGTCTCTGAACACTGGCAGGCCGGTCGTTTCATCGGCCAGGAAATCAGTGCCCGGCCCAGCGCGCGCTCGATGCTCGCGGTACAAATCGACGATCTGCTGCAACTCGCGGCCCGCTTCGTCGGCGAGGAACGCGCCCGTCAGAGTTTCATTCGCTTTGCCTACCGTCAGGGCAAAGGCTTCAACCCGAGCCAGAACGCCGACGGTGAATGGATCGCTCACACCGAACGTTTGCTGGCCGGTGTACTGGGGGCTTCGTCGACCCGCGCGGTGGTTAAAGCCGCCATCGAAGGCCGGGAAATGCAACTTGAGGACGTGGTGCGCATTGCCGACGAAGCCTCGGAAGTTCTGCAATTCAACCGTGCGCTGCTGCAAGGGGCGATCGAGAACATCACCCAGGGCATCAGCGTGGTCGACCAGTCGCTGAAACTGGTGGCCTGGAACCGTCGCTATCTGGAACTGTTCAATTACCCGGACGGTTTGATCAGCGTTGGCCGGCCGATCGCCGACATCATTCGCCACAATGCCGAGCGTGGCTTGTGCGGCCCCGGCGAAGCCGAAGTGCATGTCGCCCGACGCCTGCACTGGATGCGTCAGGGCCGGGCGCACACGTCCGAGCGTTTGTTCCCTAATGGCCGGGTGATCGAGCTGATCGGCAACCCGATGCCCGGCGGCGGCTTCGTCATGAGCTTCACCGACATTACCCCGTTCCGCGAGGCCGAACAGGCGCTGACCGAAGCCAACGAGGGCCTGGAACAACGGGTGGCCGAGCGCACCCACGAACTGTCGCAACTCAATGTGGCCCTGACCGAAGCCAAGGGCACCGCCGAAGCGGCGAACCAGTCGAAGACCCGATTCCTGGCGGCCGTCAGCCATGACTTGATGCAACCGTTGAACGCCGCACGACTGTTTTCCGCCGCCCTCACCCACCAGGACGATGGCTTGTCCGGCGAGGCGCAAAAACTGATCCACCACCTGGACAGTTCACTGCGTTCGGCCGAAGACTTGATCAGCGATTTGCTGGACATTTCCCGCCTGGAAAACGGCAAGATCAACCCGGATCCCAAACCCTTCGCGCTCAACGAGTTGTTCGCCCCCCTCGGAGCCGAATTCAAGGCACTGGCGCGGGATCAGGGGCTGGAGTTCCGCGTCAGGAGCAGCACGCTGCGCATCGACAGCGACATCAAACTGTTGCGCCGGATCCTGCAAAACTTCCTCACCAACGCCTTCCGCTACGCCAAAGGCCCGGTGCTGCTGGGGGTTCGCCGACGCAAGGGCGAGTTGTGCCTGGAAGTCTGGGACCGCGGGCCGGGCATTCCGGAAGACAAGCAGCAGGTGATTTTCGAAGAGTTCAAACGCCTCGACAGCCATCAGACTCGCGCCGAAAAAGGCCTGGGATTGGGCCTGGCGATTGCCGATGGGCTGTGCCGAGTGCTGGGGCACACCCTGCTCGTACGTTCCTGGCCGGGACGCGGCAGCGTGTTCAGCGTCAGGGTTCCGCTGGCCCGGGCGCAAACCGCGTTGCCAACCAAGGCGGCCGAACTCAATGGCAAATTGCTCAACGGCGCGCAGGTGCTGTGCATCGACAATGAAGACAGCATTCTGATCGGCATGAACAGCTTGCTGACCCGCTGGGGTTGTCAGGTCTGGACCGCGCGCAATCGCGAAGAATGCATGGCGCTGCTCAGTGACGGCGTGCGTCCGCAATTGGCCTTGGTGGATTTCCACCTCGACGACGGCGAAACCGGAACCGAGCTGATGGCCTGGTTGCGCACCCGACTGGGCGAACCGGTACCGGGCGTGGTGATCAGCGCCGATGGGCGGCCGGAAACGATGGCCCAGGTGCATGCGGCGGGGCTGGATTACTTGGCCAAACCGGTGAAACCGGCGGCGTTGCGGGCGTTGTTGAGCCGGCATTTGCCGTTGTAAGGGATTCGCTGGACGGAGGCGCCTTCAAAAAAGATCGCAGCCTTCGGCAGCTCCTACGAG
>NZ_JBSVXD010000086.1:0-24905 GCF_054070755.1 Pseudomonas sp. SDO5591_S426
TACAGGGGAATTGCGTACATCCTGTAGGAGCTGCCGAAGGCTGCGATCTTTTGATCTATCTATCGATACAACACCTTCTCCGCCAATTCATCGGCCACACGCGCCGGAGAACGCTTTTCCGCCTGCGCGTGGGCGAAAACCTCAGTGAGTCGAGAACTGATCTTCGACAAATGCGCGGTAATGGTCGGCAGCTCTTCGCCACGATGCTTGAGCGAAACGTAGATCAGCCCGCCGGCATTGATCACGTAATCCGGCGCATACAGGATGCCTCGTCGCTCCAGTTGATCGGCCACATCCAGATGGGTCAGTTGGTTGTTCGCCGAGCCCGCCACCGCCGAGCAGCGCAATTGCGTCACGCTATGGCTATTGAGCACGCCGCCCAGTCCGCAAGGCGCAAGAATGTCGCAAGGGGTGCTGAGCAATGCATCGTTGGCAATCGGATGAGCGCCGAGTTGCTCCATGGCCAGTTGCACCTTGCCGTGGTCGATATCGCTGACCAACAGCTCGGCGCCAGCGGCGTGCAACTGCTCTGCCAGCGCAAATCCAACATTACCCAAACCCTGGATGGCCACGCGTAAGCCTTCGAGATTATCGCTGCCCAGGCGAGCCATGGCCGTTGCACGAATACCGGTGAACACGCCCATCGCTGCGTGCGGCGCGGGGTCGCCCGCCGAAGTGGTGCTGGTGACGTGCTGGGTCTGTTGGGCGATGCAATCCATGTCCGCCACCGAAGTGCCGCTGTCGATCGCGGTGATGTAGCGGCCGTCGAGCTGATTGATGCAGCGCCCGAAGGCCTCGAACAGCGCGGCACGGTTTGCCACATGGATCGGGCGGATAATCACCGCCACCCCACCGCCCTGGGCCAGACCGGCCAACGCGGCCTTGTAGCTCATGCCTTGGGCCAGGCGCGCCGCATCCTCGACCGCAGACTCGTCGCTGGGATAGGCAAGGTAACGACAACCACCCAAGGCAGGCCCCAGGCGACTGTTATGAATGGCAATCACCGCCTTCAACCCGGTGACCGGGTCAACGCTCAGATGCAGCGATTCAAGGCGAGTGCTTTGCATGAGAGCGAACATCGTAAGGCTCCCTAATCACTTCTTGTAGTCGCCAGTATAGGCTTGCGCTCAAAAATTGCAGAAGCGCACCGGAATAAGCGAAGCGGCCATTCAGGCATTCGGAAATAACCCGAGGCTACCCGTTGCGGCACTGGACGAATGGCGCAGACGAGGCTAAAACGAGGCATTGCCCGGAGATTTCGATGACCCCGCGCCAATTGTTTTTCGCCTGCCTGCAACGTTCACCGCCCGCGCTGTTCGAGGCGGCGCTATGGATTTCGGCCGAACATGACAGCGAGGTGAACTTCGAGGATCTGCTGGCAAACTTCAAGACACTGCAACAGCGGATCAGTGGCAGCCTGCCGATGTTGCCGGTCAGCGAACTGGCGCAACCGTTGCTACGGCGCATGAATGACCTGGGATTTGCTCAGGACGATTCCTCGCCCTTGCGTCCGCAAGCGGCGCTGCTCAGCAAGGTGCTGGAACGCCGACGTGGGCAACCACTGGCTCTGGGACTGATTGCGTTGGAACTGGCCAGAGTTTTGGAGATCCCCTTGGTCGGGGTCAATTTCCCGGGGCATTTTCTTCTGCGCGTGCCGGGCGCCGATCACCTGCTTGATCCGTGCGGCGGCCGTCGCCTGTACCCCAACGATTGCCGGGAACTGCTGCATCGCCAATACGGCCCTAACCTGAAGCTCAGCGCCGAACACCTGGTCACCGCCGAGCCCGTGCAAATGCTGCAACGCCTGTCGCGCAATCTGCGCCAGTTGCACCTTTCCAACGAAGATTACATCGGTGCGCTGGTGGACGCCGAACGCGTGCTGGAACTGGGCAACGGCACCGCCGCCGACTACCTGGCCCGAGCCAGCCTCTACCAACGGCTGGACTGCCCCAATGCCGAGCGTTTCGACCTGGAGCATGCCCTGCTGCTCAGTGATGATCCGATCCAGAGGATTCGGTTGACCGAGCGGCTGGGGCATTTGCCGCCCAATTCCATCGTCCATTAAAAGTAAAAGATCGTGCCTCTGATTCAAGGAGTGTCCGGCTGATTCGCCGGATGCGCCTTGATGAACGCCGGATGCGCAATCGCCAACTCCGCCACTCGACGAATCCGTGGATACGCCTCAAGGGAAATGTTGAAGCGCTCGGCGGCGTACAACTGCGGAATCAGATACACATCCGCCATCCCCGGTTGCGCGCCAAAGCAATAACCCTCATCGCCGATCAACTGCTCCACAGCCGCCAACCCCTGGCTGATCCAGTGGCCGATCCACTCGACCACCTGCGTTTCGTCATGCCCCACCTGCCGCAGCCGGTTGAGTACGCTGACGTTGTGCAACGGATGCACATCGCAACCGATCAACGCCGCCACGCCGCGCTCATGGGCGCGGGCAGCGAAGTCTTTGGACAGCAGCGGCACCTGTGGATAACGCTCCTCCAGGTACTCAATGATTGCCGGTGACTGGACCAGCAACTCACCGCCATCGGTGCGCAAGGCCGGCACGCGACCTTGCGGGTTGATGGCCAGATACGGCGGCTGGCGGTGCTCGCCACCGGGCGGTGCGATCAGGTTGATCGGCAGCGCCTGGTAGTCCAGCCCCTTGAGTGCCAACGCGATGCGCACCCGGTAAGACGAAGTGGAACGGTAGTAGGTATAGAGCTCCATGACCCGTTCCCCTTAGCGCGCCGGCAGCACTTTGCCGCGGCATTCGCCGAAACCGATGGAGGCGAAACCTTCGCGACTGCAACGACCACGCAGAATGATTTCATCGCCGTCCTCAAGGAACTTGCGCACTTCGCCCGAGGCCAGCTCGATCGGCTTTTTACCACCCTCGGTGATTTCCAGCAGGCTGCCAAACTGACCGTTTTCCGGTCCCGACAAAGTCCCCGAACCGAACAGGTCACCGGCCTGCAACTGGCAGCCGTTGACGCTGTGGTGCGCGACCATTTGCGCCACGGTCCAGTACATGTGTTTTGAATTGCTCAGGGTCAGGCGATGGGCCGGCAGGTTCTGTTCGCGCATGGCTTCGGTGAGCAGCAGCACTTCCAGTTCGATGTCGAAGCCGCCAGCCGCCTGATCGCGTTTGTCGAACAGGTACGGCAGTGGCTGCGGATCGCCTTCAGGGCGTGCAGGCTGGGCACGACGGAACGGTTCCAGCGCTTCGGCCGTGACAACCCATGGCGAAATGCTGGTGATGAAACTCTTCGACAGGAACGGCCCCAGCGGCTGGTATTCCCAGGCCTGGATGTCCCGCGCCGACCAGTCATTGAGCAGGCAGAAACCGGCGATGTGATCAGCGGCGTCACCGATGGCGATGGAGTCGCCCATGTCGTTGCCCTGACCGATCCAGATGCCCAGTTCCAGTTCGTAATCCAGGCGCGCGCATGGACCAAAGGTCGGCTCGGTCTGACCGGCCGGCAGCGTCTGGCCTTTCGGACGACGCACGTCGGTGCCGGACGGGCGAATGGTCGAAGCGCGACCGTGATAACCAATTGGCACGTACTTGTAGTTCGGTAGCAACGGGTTGTCCGGGCGGAACAATTTGCCGACGTTTTGCGCGTGCTCGATGCCGACGTAGAAGTCGGTGTAATCGTTGATTTTCGCCGGCAGGTGCATCTCGCAATCTGCTGCCAGCGGCAACAGTTTTGCGCCCTGGGCTTCGATCTTGCCGTGCAGGGTGCTGCCTTCGGCGAACAGTTCCAGCAGGCGTTCGCGCAGTGCCACGCGCGCTTCACGACCCAGTTCGAAGAACGCATTGAGCTGACCGCCACGGGTGGCTTCGACCGCTGCCTTCGCCGCACCGTCGAACAGGCCGGCATCGAGCGCAGCCTGCAGATCGAAAATATGTTCGCCGATGGCCACGCCGCTGCGTGGCGCCGAACCCTTCACGCTGAACACGCCCAGCGGCAGGTTTTGCAGCGGGAAATCCGCATGGCCGTTGGCGGAAGCGACCCAGCTGCGAGTGATTGAAGTCTGCGTCATGGGTTATCTCCGGGTCGGGTCGAAAGTGGCGGGCAGCGTGGCCCAGCAAGCATCGTAAGTGGTTTGCAGTTGCGGGCAATCAAGGGCGAAACGGCTCGGACGCAGCACTTGGCTGGTCTCGAACATGAAGGCCATGGTGTTGTCGATTTTCGTCGGCTTGAGGTCAGCGTTGATCGCTTTGGTGCAGGTTTCACCATCCGGGCCGTGGGCGCTCATGCAGCTGTGCAACGACGCACCACCCGGCACGAAACCTTCGGCCTTGGCGTCGTATTCGCCCTGGATCAGGCCCATGAATTCGTTCATCAGGTTGCGGTGGAACCATGGTGGACGGAAGGTGTTCTCGGCCACCATCCAGCGTGGCGGGAAGATCACGAAGTCGAGGTTGGCCAGACCGTGAACACTGGTCGGCGAGGTCAGCACGGTGAAGATCGACGGGTCCGGGTGATCGAAGCTGACGGTGCCGATGGTGTTGAAGCGGCGCAGGTCATATTTGTACGGCACATTGTTGCCGTGCCAGGCGACCACGTTCAGCGGCGAATGATCGAGTTCGCAACCCCACAACTGGCCGAGGAATTTTTGCACCAACGTAGTGGGTTGTTGAAGGTTTTCGTAAGCCGCGACCGGGGTCAGGAAGTCACGCGGATTGGCCAGGCCGTTGCTGCCGATCGGCCCCAGATCCGGCAGGCGCAGCGGCGCACCATGGTTCTCTGCGATGTACCCGCGGGCTTGTGGATCGAGTAGCTCGACGCGGAATTTCAAACCCCGTGGCAGTACGGCAATTTCCAGCGGCGCCACTTCCAGTACACCGAGTTCTGTAGCGATGCGCAGGCGACCCTGTTGCGGCACCAGCAGCATTTCGCCGTCGGCATTGAAGAACACCCGCTCCATGGAGCGGTTGGCAAGATAGTTGTAGATGCTGATACCGGCCGGTTTATCGGCGCCGGAATTGGCCGCCATGCTCACCAGGCCATCGAGGAAATCGGTCGGTTCGGCGGGAAGCTCCAGAGCATTCCAGCGCAGGCGATTGGGGGTTACTTCACCCAATGGTCCGCCAGCCAGTTGCCGATCGAGTTTGACGAACGCCGGATGATTGGCCGACGGCTGGATGCGATACATCCACGTCCGTCGCGCTTCGCTGCGGGCCATGGTGAATGCGGTGCCGGAGAACAGTTCGGTGTAGAGGCCGTAAGGGGCTTTTTGCGGCGCGTTCTGGCCGACCGGGAGTGCGCCGGGCAACGCTTCGCTGCTGAATTCGTTGCCGAAGCCTGCCTGATAAGCCAGCGCTGGCGTCGTTGAATCGAGGTTCATGGAGCCTCCTGAACAGGGAGTCGGCGGTCGCCGATCGCTCTGTTGCAGAGCTTGTGGCACACCGGGGTTATTTTTATCGTAATTCGATTACGCATAACGTAATTTGATTGGTATTGACCGTCAAGCTATAAAGACGCCCATTCATCCCCGGATCCCAGCGCCACCATGGAAAAGCCCACCAGCGACAGCAACGGTAAACAGAAAGTCCGCTCCGCCGAGGTGGGTACCGACATCCTCAAGGCGTTGGCCGAGTTGTCGCCCTCGACATCACTCTCGCGCCTGGCTGAACACGTGCAGATGCCGGCGAGCAAGGTTCACCGTTACTTGCAGGCCCTGATCGCCAGTGGTTTTGCCGAACAGAACGCCGCGACCAACCATTACGGCCTCGGCCGTGAAGCCTTGCGCGTAGGCCTGGCAGCACTCAACAGTATGGACGTGATGAAAGTCGCCGCCCTGCCCTTGGCCGAGTTACGCGACGACTTGAACGAAACCTGCTTTTTGGCGGTGTGGGGCAATCAGGGTGCGACGGTGGTGCGCATCGAACCGGCGGTGCGTGCGGTGACGGTGGTCACGCAATTGGGCTCGGTGTTGCCGCTGCTCAGTTCCTCGACGGGACTGGTATTTGGCGCCTATTTGCCAAAGCGCGAGACCGGGGACCTGCGTGAACAGGAGTTGCAGGGCCATGCCACTCACGTACTGGCAGACGATCAGGCCTACGCCGAAATGTGCGAGCAGATCCGTACACGCGGCCTGCACCATGTGCATGGCTTGCTGATGCCGGGCGTGGATGCCTTGTCGGCACCGGTATTGAACGCGATGGGCAATGTCGTGGCGGTGGTGACCGTGGTCGGCCCGACATCGCTGTTCCATGCCGATGAAAATGGCCCGGCGGCGCAGCGATTGCTGGCGGCGACGCGGGCCGTAAGCTGGCGGATGGGGTATGAGCCTGCCGCACCTCATTGAAAGCGTGCTTACCGTTAACTTATTCCAGCGGCTTCTACGCGCCGGGATAAGTTAATAACAACTGTTTTCAATGTTTATTGCACGCACAAACTTAATTTCAGAAAGACAACCTCACACAGAAACCGTCGATTTCGATGCGCGCTTTTCATCCCGATAGGACTCAACTACAATACGGCCACTGGTATTTACATCAATAACATCCAAACCAGCAATTCGATAAGCAGAATCAAAGGTCCACTGCTTGAAAAAAACACCTGCAAAATCTTCTTTGAAGTCCGGTATTTCGTTCGCTTGTACTTTTTCCATAATCGCCCAGCTCAGGCTTTCGGAGTAATCGACCACCTGCTTGCCCTGTTCATTGACTACCACAGACGTGAGATAGGTTTTATCCGGATCAATCGTGTAGCCAAAAATATTGTATATCTGTGCAAGCTTCTCACTAATTTCTTTCAGTAAATCATTACTCATCAATAGCATCCTTTCTATAAAGTAGGTGTTCAACTCAGCACTCCAGGCCGAAGTCAATCTTATAAACACCCGCCCACCTGAAGTACATCACAAACTTGTGTTCATTCGTAAACCATGGAAACTGAAAAGCAACTAAACTATCAACCCAAGTTCTTTCGCCCGCGCCACCGCCTGGGTCCTGCGCTCTACACCTAACTTCCCGTTGATACGTCGCGCATGGGTTTTCACGGTATGTAGCGATATGAACAACAGGTCAGCAATCTGTTGATTGGAGTTACCCTTGGCGATCTGGCTTAGCACTTCCAACTCACGTCCGCTCAATGGATTGCTGTCCAGAGCCGACGCAGGCTCTTCATCATTCACTCCCAGACGACTGAGCAACGTCGGCTGACGCAAGCGCAATTCGTTAAAGGCCTGTTGCAATTGGCAACGCCTTACCAAGGCGAGACCAGCCTGCAAAGCCGACCTCGCCACGTCAGGCTCACCAGTCAGGTCCGCCACTTCGCAGATGACCAGTTGCAGTTCCGCTTCCAACGCCAGCAGCCCATGCTGTTGCGCTTGATCGAGCAAGAGCTTGAGCCGCTCCAAGGGCTGCTTCGTCAGTTGCAGATCGGTTTCGGCGAGCACCAGCAAGTACTCGATCCGTGCGATCAGCTGCACGGTAGCCGGAGGTGCCTGGCGGGCATGAGGCCCGCGGTAATGGCGCAGTACGCGAGTCAGCGCTTCATGGGCCAATTGCGGCCGACCTTGCTGAAGCCAGAAGTGGCTGCTGATCTGCAGCAGAACTCCGCGATACACCGTGTCGGGAATCTGCCGCTGTTGCATCAATCGCTCGGCATCGCGCAAGCGATCAAACGCATGGGCGTAATCGCGTTGATTGGCCGCCACCTGGGCCTGCCCGAGAAAGCCATACAACGCACGCTTGTCGTGACTGAGCAGGCAGTCCTGAAGACCGATGTGGAAGAATTCACTGGCCACTTCGTCTTGCCCCTGACAAAGCGCCAAGCGCCCGCGCCGCAAAGCAATCCGCCCCAGCAGTGGCGTCGGACGATCCGCCTGTCGAGACAACAACTCATGAACATCGGCCAACAGGCTTTCGGCACGCCGGGGAGCGCCGCGTTGCTCCAGCAATTGCGCGTGATCCAGTTCGAGCAAGCCTTCGAACAGCAACGAACCTTGCGCACGCGCCAGGCACAATGCGTCACGGTTGAGCGCCTGCGCGACATCGAGCTCGGCATTGAGCAGCGCCTGTTGGGTCAACCCGGACAGGCACAATAATCGCGCCGGCCAGGCGTCCGCGCCCAGCTCGGCCAGCGCCTCGACAAAGTGCCCGCGCGCCGACGTCATGCGCCCCTGTAAATGCAGCAGCCAGCCTTGCTGCGCCTGCCACCGCGCCAGCAGTTGCCGCTGTAACGATGCCGTCGGCTGCGGTGCGAACCGCGCCATTTGCTCGATGCACTCCGCCGCCTGATCGAAGCGCCCGGCAAACAATAACGCCGCCGTGATCAGCCCGACCAACTGTGGCGACCCGAGGGTCAACTCCTGGCCCTGGCGCTCGTGCAGGTTCAACAGCAGGCGCACATTCTCGCGGCGGAACAGATGCTCAAAACTGAAGTGTTGCAACAAACTCACCGCGGCTTCGAACTCTTCGGCCAGCAGCGCCTGTTCGAATGCTCCCTGCCAGTCTTCCTCGGCGCAGAACCATTGGCACGCGCGGCGATGCCAGGAACGACCGGCCGACCCCTGTTCGTCACGCATCGCACGGGCCAGGGGCACGTAGACGCGCAGCCAGTCGACCGAGTCTTCCCACGGTTCGATGAAACAGCCCATGTCCTGTAAAGTCTGCAACCCTTTTGCGCCTTCACCGGCGCCGAACAGATGCTCGCACAGGCTGGCATTGAATCGCGGTAAATGGGCGAGCACCTGCCAGGTTTCCACCAGTTCGGGCGGCAAGGTGTTGAACAGTTCATGTTGCAAGTAATCGAGCAACGTCGCCGAACGTTCCTGCTTGTCCTGTCCGGCAGCCCACTGGCAGCCGTCGAGCAAGGCAATGCGCACACCGGCACACCAACCGCCGCTACGCCGAATGACTCGTCTGGCGATGCTTGTCACGCGCGACGGCTCGACATGGCCGAGCATCTGCTCGACGTCATGCTCGGTAAACGTCAGGGCCTGCCCGTCGTACTCGTACAATTCATCATCGAGCAACAGGCGGGGCCAGTTGCAGGAGGGTCGTCGACGCGAGCTCAGCCACCAATTCAACACCGGGCTTCTGACAGCCAGTAAACGGTCCAGTAAACGGTCGAGCTCAGGATTGGCAACGCGACAGTAGTCATCGATAAACAGCCAGGTCGGTGTCTGCAACCGGGCCAGGTAATCCAGCAAGGCAGGCTCGTCCTTTGATCCAAGCCCCAGCACCTGCGCCAACCGCTGCAACAAATCGGCAGCACTCAACGGATCACCCGCCAGCGGCAGCCAATACACCCGACAATGCGCTGGCGCACGCAACAGGCACTCGGTGAGCAGCGCACTCTTGCCGCTGCCGGGCGGTGCACAGAGCAATTTCACCCGCGCCGTCGAGGCCAGTAAAGGCTCGACCAGTCGCTCGCGGGGCTGATGATGGGAAGACAAGCGAGGCAGAAGTCCAGGACGGTCCAGACACGTCGTCATGGCAGTCATAGTGATGCGCCTTGTTATAGTTGTGGCGCCACCCTAGCCCCCTCCCGAGCGCTTGTTGAAGAAGTATTCAGCAGACTGATTTGCAGCCATAAAAAAGGTGACCGCGAAGTCACCTTTTTGTGTAGGAGCCTGTAGGACGATTACCTCACCCCCGTACTCCGCAGTGCCGCTGGCGTGTAGTCCCCGGCTTTTGCCGCGATGTTGAATTCGAAGCTGCGTTTCTCCTCATTCTTCATCCCGAGGGCGATGTAGCGACCGGCAATCAGGTCATACAGCGCTTCGACGGTATAGGCCGGCACCTGATGATCGTAGTAGAACTGCGCATGCCCTTCGGCCACCCGCCAGAGCTGACCGCGACCGTCATAGTGATCGGCCAGCGCCACCTGCCAGGTGTCTTCGTCGATGTACATGTGGCGCTTGGCGTACACGTGACGCTCATTAGGCTTGACCGTAGCCACCACTTCCCAGACCCGGTGCAATTCATAGCGGGTCAGGTCCTGATTGATATGACCGGCCTTGATCACATCGGTGTATTTCAGGTCAGGCGAGTCGAGTTTGTAGCTGTTGTACGGAATGTACATTTCCTTCTTGCCGATCAGCTTCCAGTCGTAGCGGTCCGGGGCGCCGGAAAACATGTCGAAGTTGTCGGTGGTGCGCAATCCATCGGACGAGGTGCCCACGCCGTCATACGCCACTTGCGGTGCACGTCGCACGCGTCGCTGTCCGGCGTTGTAGATCCACGCCTTGCGAGGTTCCTGGACCTGATCGAGGGTTTCGTGAACCAGCAGCACGTTGCCCGCCAACCGCGCCGGCGCGGTCACTTCCTGTTTGAAATAGTTGAGCACGTTGTCATCGCTGCCCGGTTTCAAATCCCCCAGCAGCGACGGCACGGCCACTTCGTCCTTGAAGCGGATAACGGTGAAGTCACCGTTGGATTGTGGTGTTGCCTGGGTAATGGTGCGACGCAAATTGCCGCCGTGATAACGGGTGATGTGGTTCCAGATCACCTCGACGCCGTTCTTCGGAATCGGGAAGGCGTAATAGCGATTGCCGGTGAAATTGGCCAGGCCGTTACCATCGTTGGTCGGCGTTACGTTAAGCGCACTGCGCTTGGCCGCCTCATAAACTTCCGGCGGCAGAGCTGCCGTGCGATGACTTGGATAGACCGGAATCTTGTAGGTTTCGGGATAGCGCTTGAACATCGCGATCTGCCCGTCGGACAACTTGTCCTTGTACTTGTCGACCGTTGCCGCGGTGATGGTGAACAGCGGTTTTTCATTGGCGAACGGATCGGCAAGGAAACCCTTGCTGTCCACCGCGCCGGCGTTTTTCGGAATGCCACCGGTCCACGGCGGAATCGAGCCATCGGCATTGCCGGCCTTCTCGCCTCCCAGCGGAGTGAGCGTGGTGCCGAGCTTGTTCGCTTCTTCCGGTGACACCGCTGCCATCACATTCACGGCCAGCACGCTCAAGGCCAGGGCGGTGCCCAATTGCAGAATCATCTTGCGCATTGAATTCATCCTTTTCAGCCAGATCAGAAGTTCACGCCAAAGCTCAACGCCACGAAGTCGCGGTCTTCGAGCACGTTGTAGTCACCGCCGAAGAAATCGGTGTAACTGAGGCTTGCGGTGTAGGTGTTGCGGTAGTCCGCATCGACGCCGAGGCTGACGGCCTTGGCGCCCTCGTTGAACAACCCGTTGGGGCCGTAACCGGCGACGTCGTGGGACCAGGACAGGTTGGGTTTGAAGTTGATCCCGGCGATCACGTTGTTGTAATCGAGGATCGCCCGCGCCCGATAACCCCACGAGGTCGAGGTCACGAAACCGTCGGTGTCACCACCGAAACCATACTGGCCGTACACCGAGTCGCGGCCGTAGCGCAGGTTGCTACGGGATTCCAGGCCACCGACATGCACCACCGCCGCTTCGCCCACCAGGGTCAGGCGATCTGCACCGGCAATCTGGTCGATGAAGTGCGTCAGGGTGCTCTGCACCTGCGTCACTTCCTTGCGCCGATAGCCTTTGTTGTCGGCGCCGGGCGAGGTGGCGATGGGCGATGCCGTGCCACCGGCGATGGGATTGAGCATCGCCAGGGTCAGGTCGTTGGTGTTGACCTGCACCGGCAGATTCGGCCGATAGCTGATCTCGCCAGACCAAGCCGTACCGGTGGACAACGTGGTGGCGAAACTCGCGCCGTACAGGCGAATGTCTTCAGGGTATTCGAGGTAATACTGGCCGCGACCGAGCATCACGCTTTGCGCCAGCCCCGAACCACTGCCAGGGGCAATGCCGTTGGCCGTGGTCACGATGCGCGGAATGGTCGCCAGCGTCGCAAGGCCGGCGGTTGTCGTGCCGACGTTCGGTGTGCGACTGTGGTAGTTCATGAAATACAGGCCGTACTCGGTGTCGTCACCGAGCCAGCGCAGCGCCGTGCCCCACTGCCCGGAATCGCGGGCATCACGGTCGCCGCCACGGGGAACGACCACACCCTCCTTGGTCACCTCGAAACCTTGGCCAAATGCAGCGGCTACCGGCTGCAACGGGGCAATGGCCGGGCTGGCGACGGTGTAACCCTTGTCGCAACCGTCCGCCACCACATCGACCCCGAAGAAGGTGCCGCAGTTGTCGACGACGGTCTGATCCCACTCCAGCTGATAGAACCCTTCCACCGTCAACTTGTCCGTCAGGCCTTGAGAAGCGAACAACATGTTGACCGGAATCAGCCCTTCCTTGATCTCGGCGCCAGGCCGGCGGAAAGCGGAAACGTCGACCGGGTTGATGCTGTTGATCGAGTTGCCGATGAAGGTACTTTCGCCCCAACTGACCACCTGTTTACCCGCACGCACCGTGCCCGGCAGATCGGCGATGGAATAGTTGTGATAGACGAACCCATCGAGGATTTGCCCACCGGACGACTTGGAACCCTCTTTGCGATTGTGATCACTGATCGGCTTGAACGGCCGGTCTTCGTCCTTGAGCTCAAAGTCGTACCAGTACTTGCCGCGCACGAACATACCGGTATCGCCGTACTTCAATTCGAGGTCGTGGATACCTTTGAAGATCTTCGAAAAGGTTTCGCCTTTCTTGAAATTCTGCCGCCCGTCGTCGCCGGTCGAAGCTTGCCCGCTACCACCATTAGGGATACCCACCAGTGAGTCATCCGCATCGCGCATGCCCCAGCTCGCGCCGACCGACAGCGAAGAGTCGAACGTCCCTTCGATTTCCCCGATGTTGAATGAAACAGCCTGCGCCTGGGCACAGCAGCCCAAGGCAACCGCAGCGGCCAGCGCCTGCGGTGTGAAGATGGCGCGCATTGTTGTTTTTGTCATGCGTCTTCCCCGTTGAGTGACAGAAGGCCTCACCCTACTGCCGCATGCCTGGGGCGATAAGCGCACCAAGGAGGTATTCGTGGTGTACCTCTAAAGGATGACTGGCCCTATGGCACGGGCGATTGCACGGGGCATATAGATTCACTGGATGTGGCGGCATAAGTCGAAATCATGGGCTACGCTGGGGCACACACGACTGTTACGCAGGCGGTAACGGTGCATGTCCGCATTTGCTGTTTTTCCTTTGCCGGCAAAGACTTATTCTTGCCGGGCTTCCACGGAAAACAGCCGGAAAGCGCGAAGCGACGACAGGTGATCCAACCTTTGCCATTCGCAACAGATTTCAGGTGAGTTGAAGCGTTTCGACTCATCGCCCCGTGCACACCGACGTTGATTTGTAGCTCCTGGATCCAACGTCTTGCTTTGGCCGCTGCGTTTGCAGCGGCCTTTTTTATGGGCGATGTTTTTAGCTTCAGTCTGTTTCACTTGATGTTTAAAGCAAGTCCTACAAGACACTTCCTGTAACTGCATAAGAAATATCTTTTTGCGCTGAGGACAATATCGGCTTTATCCCCGCCTTAGCGAAATACCCTTCAAATTCTCACGCAAAAGATCACAAAGCTCTCAGACCCACCTCTACCATTTTCGCGGTAACTTTAAATAGCACGAAAGCACAATAGCAAAGCTTAACTCTCAAACAGCGTGCAAATTCACAAGGATATGAATATGCAGAAGCTACCTGGACCACCACGCCCCAATTCATCAAGACCCGGCTACCTGGAAATTGATGGCTATATCGATATAAGAGACGTTGCGCCTGACAACATCATTATCCCACCTAAAGGATCAAGTCATCTTAGAAATGGTCCATTTGGAATTAATCGAGCAGAAAGCTTCGTTCAAAATCGGGCAACGATCGTACGGACAATCAACGAACTGGAACAAGTCTATCAAGTCAGGAGTAGCCAACTATCACAATCCCTAGAGGCGGATCTGGCTGCGGTAAGATCAGAGGGCCCTAATGATCCAGTTGCGCCATTGCCGTCAGAAGTCCGTGAACTAAGAGTGCTAAATACTCTTCACCAACGAAAAACCGCCGAACTCCATAGCAAAACTGCGATGGCGAATGCCTTTCATGGGGGAGATCCTTTCAACTGGAATATTCACGATTTCATGTTGAAAGCCACCAAAAGGGAGTATTGGCCGGGACCGAACGGCATCGCCATGCAGGCCCTGAATCAATCACTCAGAGCCGCAATCGATGCCAGACTGCTGAATCAAACCTTGCAGTCGCTCCAACAGCGAACCATCAGCCTTCAACACACCTTCAGTGTCATGCAAGCTGCTGAACAGGCGCGATTGGCAACTGAACAGGCAGCACAACGTATTGCCGTTGAGCAGGCACGTATCAGGGCGGAAGCTGAAGCGCTGGTACATGCTCAAGAGCAGGCGCGATTAGCCGCATTGGCAGACGCCGAGCGAGTGGCCGCCGAACAAGCCCGGATTGCCGCGGAGGCCGCCGCTCAGTACTTCGCGGCTGAACAGGCTCGCCTCGAAGCCGAGGCAGAGGTTCAACGACAAGCTGAACAACTGCGCCTCGAAAATGAACGGCAAGCAGAAGAACAAGCGCTTCGTGAGGCAATGGAATCGTCGAATTCCGTTCAAGGCCCGTTTGCCATATCGGGCGCGGCGGCGGCAAGTGGTCCGGTGTTCACTTTGGCAACGGGGCGCCTCGCAACCAATACAGCCACGACTTTGGCCATCAGAACTTCCCTGCAAACCGGAGCAACCGCTGTGATGACCGCAGCGGCGACATCAGCGAGCGTGGTCCTTGTCGGATTCGCGGCACTGCTGTTTCCCTCGCCATTGGGTGACGGCGAAAGCCGTCAATTGAACGTCCCACTTCGGGATCTGGTGCCCGACGATATGCATGCCTGGTCCCTCTCGTTTGAGGAATACGAGCCCGATAATCTCCACGCTTTGAGCATCCCACTTTCGGATCTCACACTTGGTGAGTTCCATGATTTAAATGCCATTGCTGAGGCCAATGGAGAAATCGAACTGCCAGTCGCCATCGGCTCCAAATCTGTGGGTACTACAACGGAATTCTTCGTCGCTGCCACCAATGGCATTTCGGTGTCGGGCAAAGTCCCTGTTCGGCTCGCCACATACGATCCAAACCTCAACCTTTACACCGCTTACAATCCAGACGCCCCGTCGATCGGCATGACATGGACGCCGATAGTCAGGCCCAGCAACGCGTCAACCTACTTCCCGGCAAGCGCGCCGAACACTGCCGTTTATGACGGCACTACCCTAACAGCCCTTGAAGGGAGGACTGATTCATTTCCGGAGCTGGACCTTTACAGCTTTGGTGGCTTCATTACTGTTTTTCCGGCGGAATCGGGAATTCCTCCGACCTTCACGATGTTCCGGGATCGGCGGGGTGAGCCCGGTGTTGCCAGCGGGTATGGGGAACGAATATCGGGCATTTGGTTGGGACCAGCCTCGCAAGGTGATGGTGCGGTGATCCCCAATCAAATTGCGGATAAACTCAGAGGACGAGACTTTCCGAATTTTAGAGCATTTAGAGAGGCACTCTGGAAAGCTGCTGCTAACGACCCTGAATTATCCAAACAATTTAGCGCCAACAACATCGAGGAAATGAAACACGGAAGGGCCCCTTTTTCACGTAAAAACGATAGAGTGGGTGGACAAGTAAAGTTTGAGATGCATCATGTGAATCACATTTCTAAAGGCGGTGAGGTCTACGACATCGACAACATTCGAGTTGTCACTCCAAAACGACACTCCGAGCTACACAAAGGAGGAAAGTAACATGAGTAATTCCAACATCTCCAACTATACCGAGAGCGAATTTCTTGAATTCCTTACTACAATCTGCGAATCGAAGTTTGCGACTGAAAAAGAACAAATAGATGCAGTACTTTTATTTGAAGAGCTGACGGAGCACCCAGACGGGTCTGACTTAATTTACTACGCTGACTCAGATGAAGATTCAACACCCGAAGCCATCATTATAAAAGTGTCCGCTTGGCGGGCTTCCAACGGAAAACCAGGTTTCAAAGAAGAAAAATAAAATAATGGAGCAGGTATCCATACCTGCTCCATTATTATTAAATCGCATACCTTTGCAAATTCCCCATCATCTCCTTCAACGCCTCAATATTGTCCTTCGGATGCGCCGCGCCTTCGAAGTCGCAGATCTGTTGCCAATGCGCCGCCACATCTTCCGGGGAGAACCCCACCCGTGGATCGAACCCGGCGCCGAGGCTGCGTTCCCAACGCACCTTGCCCATCCAACCGCCACCGACTTCGAACAGGCCGGAGGTTTCCTGGCAGTTTTCGCTGGCCAGGTACACCACCAGCGGGCTGACCAGTTCCGGTTTGAGTTGTTCGAAGACTTGCGGCGGGATCAGGCCTTCGGTCATGCGGGTGCCGCCGGTGGGGGCGATGGCGTTGACCAGGATGTTGTTCTTGCGGCCTTCGATGGCCAGGGTGCGGGTCAGGCCGTAGAGGCCGAGTTTGGCCATGCCGTAGTTGGACTGGCCGAAGTTGCCGTAGATGCCCGAGGTGGAGGCGGTGAAGATCACCCGGCCATAGTTTTGCTCGCGCATCTGCGGCCAGGCGGCGCGGGTGACTTTGTAGGCGCCTTCGACGTGGACGCGGTAAACCAGGTCCCAGTCGGCGTCGTCCATTTTGTGGAAGGTCTTGTCACGCAGAATCCCGGCGTTGTTGACCACCACGTCGACGCGGCCGAAGGCGTCGAGGGCGTGCTGGACCAGTTTGTCGCCGTCGGTGACCGAGTCGTGGTTGGCCACGGCAGTGCCGCCGGCCTCGCGAATTTCCGCGACCACGCGATCCGCTGCCGAAGCGTTTGCGCCTTCGCCTTGAGCCGAGCCACCGAGGTCGTTGACCAGCACTTTCGCGCCCTGTTTGGCGAACAGCAGTGCGTGCGCCCGTCCCAGGCCGCCACCTGCACCGGTGATGATCACGACTTTATCTTCGAAGCGCACAGACTCGTTCATGTGGGGAAACTCCAGCAGGCCAGGGACATTGCCTTGGAGTTTCAGGCACGGCGCTGCGGGTCACAATGAACAGGGGGGAGGCTGAATGGTGTGCGATAAGGCTGGGGGATGATGAGCCCCAGCCCTCAGGAACAGGCCACCTTGAGCGGCGGCGTCAGCAGCTGATCGCGAAACGCCAGGTAATGCTTGAGCACCTGGCACGGCGCCTCGATCTGCGGGTAATGCCCGATGTCGCTTAGCAGGACCGCGTCCGGGTTGGGAATCAGCTCCCGGTAGCGCGCGACCATGTGTGCGCCGGAGATCGGGTCGACTTCGCCATCGATCACCCGCAGCGGCACTTCACCGCGCTGCATCGCGCTGACCCAACGCTCGCGCTGTGTGCGCCGCTCGGGAATGTAGGTGATGAGTTTGTGCATGATCCGTGGGCCGTGATTGCTTTCGATCAGGCTCCAGAAGTCATCCATCTGGCTTTCACTGGGACGGGTCTGTGGACCGAAGATCTGGCGGAAACTCTTCACCAGTCCATCACGGCTGAACGCGCGGCCGATCATCCAGCCCAAGGGACTGAGCAGCAGTTTTTGCATCAACACCGGACGATGGGTTTCGGGAAACAGGCCGCCGTTGAGGAACACACAGCTGGCGAGATTGATCTGTGATTCGTAATGCCGGGCCAAGAGTTCCTGAGCCACGCTGTCGCCATAATCGTGGGCCAGCAAATGCAGCGGTTGTTCGACACCCAGGTAAGCCAACAGCGCCTGTTGCAGATCAGCCTGCTTGAGCAAGCTGTAGTCGTGGTTCACCGGTTTGGCCGAGTCGCCGAAACCGAGCATGTCGCAGGCGATTACGCGATAGCGCTGAGCCAGCGGCTGCCACAGGTAATGCCAGTCCCAACTGGCGCTGGGAAAGCCATGAATGAGCAGCAGCGGTTCACCCTGCCCCGCCGCCCAATAACGAATGGACTGGCCGCGGAAGACGAATGTCTGGCTGCGTTTGCGCCAGACCGACAGGGGAATCTCGGCGAGTGCCATCAGAGTTTGTATCCCGGGTCTTGTTTATCGAGTTTGCGCAGCAACGCCGGCCACGCCAGCGCTCCGCCCATGCCTTGAGCACTTTTTGTGACACCGGCGATCATCGCCTTGGCTCCCGCCAGAATCTGCGGTTCGATGGCGATCAGTTCGGCGCTGCCGGTCTGCGCCATGACCTGGATATCGCAGGCGCGCTGGAAGGTGAACATCATCAGGAACGTGTCGGCAATGCTGCTGCCGCAGGTCAGCAGACCGTGGTTGTGCAGCATCAGGAAATTGTTCTCGCCGAGGTCGGCTTGCAGTCGCGCTTTCTCTTCGTGGTTGAGCGCAACACCTTCGTAAGCGTGATACGCCAGGCTGGAGAGGACGAACAACGACTGCTGGCTGATCGGCAAAATCCCTTGTTTCTGCGCCGACACCGCGACGCCGGATGCGGTGTGGGTGTGCAGCACGCAGACGACATCGTGACGGACTTCATGCACTGCGCTGTGAATGGTGTAACCGGCCGGATTGATCTCGTAAGGGCTGTCCATCAGCTTGTTGCCGGCCTGATCGACCTTGACCAGGCTCGACGCGGTGATCTCATGGAACATCATGCCGAACGGATTGATCAGGAAGTCTTCAGTGCCCGGAACTTTGGCGGAGATGTGGGTAAAAATCAGATCATCCCAGCCATGCTGGGCCACCAGGCGATAACAGGCGGCGAGGTCGACGCGGGCCTGCCATTCGGCGGGGCTGACCAGGTCTTTGACACTCTGGGGCGATTGGACGGGGGCTACGCTCACGGCTAGGAACCTCTGGTTTTTATTATGGAGTGTTTCCAATGACTACCGAGTCTAGTCAGCCCTCCGGGTTCGCGTAGTTGCATTGGCAGCCAGCTTGATGACCGAACGAGTCAGCGGGCAAGGAAGTTTGGATCCGTGTCAAATGGCCGCCGCCAGAGAAGGCACGGGGCGCGTATTCAGCCGCCCCGTCAGAACCATGACGAGCCCCGTTGCGGGTGCTCCAGGCAAATCGATCAGCCGCGCAGAGCGCCGACCAGTTCGGCCAACCAAGGCTCGGCATCGCCTTCCGGGTTCACGCTTTCGCTGGCGTCCAGACGCAGCATCGGCAGCACTTCGCGGATGCCCAGCTCATCGAACAACTCATGCATCAACTCGCCGCCACCGCAGAACGTATCGCCATAGCTCGCATCACCCAGCGCGATCACCGCACCCGGCAAGCCACGCCAGGCAGCAGGTAACTGGTCGCGAATCGAGAAATACAGTGGCTGCAGATTATCCGGCAACTCGCCCATGCCCGTGGTCGAGGTTACTGCCAGAAAGGCTTCGGGACCGAAGGCCTGGATATCGGCGAGGCTTGCACGCGGGTTGTGCAAAGTTTCGAAACCGGCTTCCTTCAAAATGCTGGCGGCATGCCGGGCGACTTCTTCAGCCGTGCCGTACACCGAGCCGGAAATGATGGCGACTTTCATCAATCTGATCCTGAACCTGAGTAAAGGACCGGGATATTAACAGCACACTCCTGATTGTTCTTTTAGAATGCCCGAGACAACCAACAAGGAAGGGTTTCACCGATGATCAACGCAAAACTGCTGCAACTGGCCATCAACGCCTCCAACGACGGCATCGTGATTGCCGAAAAGGAAGGCGAGCAGGACAAGATCCTGATTTACGTAAACCCCGCATTCGAACGCCTGACCGGTTACACCAGCGAAGAAATCCTCTATCAGGATTGCCGTTTCCTGCAATCGGGCGATCGCGATCAAGACGTCCTGCCGAAAATTCGCGACGCGTTGAACAGCGAAGGATCGTGCCGGGAAATCCTGCGTAACTACCGCAAGGACGGCACGCCCTTCTGGAATGAGCTGTCCCTTTCGACGGTAAAAAACCCAAGCGACGGCCAGGTTTATTTCATCGGCGTGCAGAAAGACGTGACTGTCCAGGTCAAGGCGCAGCAGCGGGTGGTGCAGCTTGAGGCGCAACTGGCTGAAGTTCAGGCTGAGCTTGCTGCACTCAAGGCGACGAACGGTGCAAACAAATCAGCGAATTAATTGTCATTAACTACAATCACCAATGACTTTGTAACTATATCTTTCGAGTCTGCCATGCAACGCGACGCGCTCCTGACCCAGGATGAGCTGGATTTCATCCAGACCATGCAACATAACCCGCAGCTTAATGTGCGGGATGCGACGTCGAGTCTGCTCGTCAACGGTGGTTCGCAAATCCGTGATTTGCTCACGCGCCTCGCCGCCCATGAGCAAGTCACCATTCAAGCCAACTTCGAAAACCAGCAAATGACCTTCCCGCTGCACTTGGTGGAAGATGAGTTTCACGCGTTGCATTTGCGTCTTGGCGTTCCCAGCATCTATGAAGATGGGCCTCTGGTCCGGCCATGGCGACTGGTGCTCGACGAACCGGTTGCCCTGGAAAACGCCAAGGGCCAGCCCGGCACGATGTGGGTGCATGAAGTGTCGTTCAAGGGTGTTTTGCTGGAAGTTCGCAACAAGACCAAAGCGCCGAAGCATTTCGCGCTGTGGTTCAGCCCGTCAGGTTATGAGCGAATTGCGTTGCGCGGCACGTTCGAGAAAGAAACCGAGCAAGGCTTCTACGCCTATCAGTTGAGCCAGGACGACAAGGACGAAACCGAACGCCTGCGTCAGTACATCCTGCAACAGCATCGGCTGACCCACCCCTCCCTGCATCTCTGACATCAAGTATCGAGGTTGCCCGCCAGGAACTGCTTGAGTCGCTGGCGCATCACTTCGCCCTCATTCCCCAAGCACCCGATCGATGATCCAGCCAGGCTTTCCTCGGCCAGATCCGACGCATCACCCGCCAATAACACCGGACAATCCAGGCTCATCGCCAGGCGATTCAAACGCCGTGGAAGTTCAGGTGAAGGGACGTGATTGGAAAACAGCACCAGCGCCTGGGGCTTGATCCTTTCGCAGATCAGCGTCAATTCGTCGAACGGCTGGCCGATGGTAAACACGCGTACACCGGTTTGCCCGCTGCTCAGGAACAGGGCGGCAATCAGCAACTCAAGCTCCCGGCACTGACCTGCCAGGGCGCTGACGATCACGCGCCGTGGTTGCTTGTCACGGATCAACAGCAAGCGCTGCAGTACCCTTGATCGCAGAAAACCATCGAAGAACAACCACTCGCTCGTCCCGCCGAAAGACTCCTGGCGTTGCAGCATCTGCTTCCAGAGCGGGATCAGGATGTCCTGGAACACGACCGGCTGGGAGTAACTTGAAAAAATCTGCCCGTAGACCTGTTCCAGCGCCACATCGTCAAACGCACTCACCGCTGCCTGGACCTGCTGCTGCCATTGCGCATAGTCGGCTTGCACGAGGTTGTCTGGAATGATGTGGGACAGGGCCTCAAGCGGTGCGGCCTTGGCCAATATCTTGCCGATCTTGCTGACCGCCACGCCGCGTTCGATCCAGTCGAGAATGCTGCGCACGCGTTCAATATCGGTCATCGAATACAGGCGATGCCCGCTTTCGGTGCGCGTTGGCACGATGAGCCCATAGCGGCGCTCCCATGCGCGAAGCGTGACCGGGTTGACGCCCGTCAGACGCGCCACTTCGCGAATGGGAAAGAGCTCCTCTTGGTCAAGAGAGCGCGTACGCGACACACCAGGAGCAACGTCAGTGAGGACAGGCATCTGGGAGGGCTACATCCATGTGTGAGTTGGATCCCATTCTAACTCGCCTGCCCCATCATGATTCAAGACATTGGTCGTTTCGAAGGCCGCAGACGTCGCTGCTGGAATCAGGAATAATCCTTGCTTGTCCCAAGGCGCAGCCCACCACCCCGGTGCTGCGCCTGGCGAAGCTCCTACCCGGAGCGACGCGTTTGTTTACGGAGATACATGATGTCTACCTCCCCCGTCACGCTGATGGTTGCGCGCCGTGTCGCCAATGGGCGTTATCAGGACCTGATCGCCTGGTTGCGCGAAGGCGAACAACTGGCCACGGATTTTCCCGGTTATCTCGGTTCAGGCGTGCTGGCACCGCCACCCGACGATGATGAATTCCAGATTATTTTCCGCTTCGCCGACGAGCACACCCTGCACGCCTGGGAGCACTCCGCCTCGCGTACTGCCTGGCTGGCACGCGGCAGCGATCTGTTTGCCCACCCCACGGAACATCGGGTCAGCGGCATCGAAGGCTGGTTCGGCGCCGCAGGACAACGCCCCCCACGCTGGAAACAGGCCGTGGCGATCTGGCTGGCGTTTTTCCCGGTGTCCCTGCTGTTCAACTTCGCCCTGGGCCCATTGCTCGGCGAAATGGGCCTGCTGAGCCGGGTACTGATCAGCACTTTGTGCCTGACGCCATTGATGGTCTATTTCTTTATTCCACTGTCGACCCGATTGCTGGCCAACTGGCTGAACACGGCGCCGACGCGGCGCTTGCCTGCCGAGCCCACCACCCAAAACCAGTGATCAACCCTGTAGGAGCAAGGCTTGCCCGCGATTGGGGCGCCGCGGTTCTGCGCAACGACCGCGTCATCGTTCATCGCGAGCAAGCATTGCTCCTACGGGATAGAGGTGTTCGCTTTACGTCGCTGGTATAGTTTTGCTCTTACCGCGACGTGAGCCGTTCATGACTTCTTCCGCAGCCCCCATCCTCATCACCGGTGCCGGCCAGCGTGTCGGCCTGCATTGTGCGAAGCGCCTGCTCGAAGACGGCCATCGCGTGATCTTCAGCTACCGCAGCGAACGCCCCGGCGTGCAAACCCTGCGAGATCTGGGGGCGACGGCGGTGTTTGCGGACTTCTCCAGCGAAGCCGGTATTTTCGCCTTCATCAGCGAACTGAATACCCATACCGACAGCCTGCGGGCAATCGTCCATAACGCTTCCGAATGGCTGGCCGAAACCCCGGACACCGATGCCGAAGCGTTCACCCGCATGTTCAGCGTGCACATGCTCGCACCCTACCTGATCAACCTGCATTGCGCCGACTTGCTGCAACGCTCAAGTCCCGCCGACATCGTGCACATCAGCGATGACGTGACCCGCAAGGGCAGCAGCAAACACATCGGTTATTGCGCCAGCAAAGCCGGGCTCGACAGCCTGACCCTGTCTTTCGCCGCCAAATACGCGCCAACCATCAAGGTCAACGCGATCGCCCCGGCCCTGCTACTGTTCAATCCTGACGACGACGCAGCCTATCGCGCCAAGGCATTGGCCAAATCCGCGCTGGGCATCGAACCCGGCAGCGAAGTGATCTATCACAGCCTGCGCTATTTGCTCGACAACCCTTATGTCACCGGCACGACCCTGACCGTCAACGGCGGAAGGCACATCAAATAAGTGTCCCGCGAGGATCTTCCATGACGCAATCCCTGCACCAGAACGCCCTGTCCCAGAGCTATCGCGAGATCCTCATCGGCCTCGGTGAAAACCCCGATCGCGAAGGCCTGCGAGACACCCCGGTGCGTGCGGCCAAGGCCATGCAGTACCTTTGTCATGGCTACGAGCAAAGTGTCGAAGAGATCGTCAACGGCGCGCTGTTCGCCTCCGACAACGATGAAATGGTGATCGTCGACAACATCGAGCTCTATTCGCTTTGCGAACATCACATGCTGCCCTTCATCGGCAAGGCGCATGTGGCTTATATTCCAACGGGCAAGGTGCTGGGCCTGTCGAAGATTGCGCGGCTGGTGGACATGTTCGCCCGTCGCCTGCAAATCCAGGAAAACCTCACCCGGCAAATCGCCGAGGCGGTGCAGCAAGTCACCGGCGCGGCGGGTGTCGCGGTGGTCATCGAAGCCAGGCACATGTGCATGATGATGCGCGGCGTCGAGAAACAGAATTCGACCATGAACACCTCGGTGATGCTCGGCGCCTTCCGCGAGTCGAGCAACACCCGTCAGGAGTTCCTGCAATTGATTGGACGGAGCAAGTAGTAATGCCACAACTTCAACCAGGCATGGCACGCATCCGGGTCAAGGACCTGTGCCTGCGCACCTACATCGGTATCAACGAGGATGAAATCCTCAACAAGCAGGATGTGTTGATCAACCTGACCATCCTCTATGCGGCCCAGGAAGCGGTGCGTGACAACGATATCGATCACGCGCTGAACTACCGGACCATCACCAAGGCGATCATCGCTCACGTCGAAGGCAACCGCTTTGCCCTGCTCGAACGCCTGACCCAGGAAATTCTCGATCTGGTCATGGCCAACACGTCGGTGCTGTACGCCGAGGTCGAAGTCGACAAGCCTCATGCCCTGCGATTTGCCGAGTCGGTGTCGATTACGCTGGCGGCGAGCCGCTGAGCGTGTCTGGCGCATTGCCCGTCAGACTCTTATCATCCGCGCACGATTGAGTCACACAGAGCCCGCCATGAACGACCAACAACGCCTGGAACTCGAAGCCGCCGCCTTCCGCCGGCTCGTCGCGCACCTGGACAGCCGCAAGGATGTGCAGAACATCGACCTGATGAACCTCTCGGGTTTCTGCCGCAACTGCCTGTCCAAGTGGTACAAGGCCGCTGCCGACGAGCGCCAGATCGAGGTCAGCCTCGACGACGCCCGCGAAGTGGTTTACGGCATGCCATACGCCGAGTGGAAAGCCCAATATCAGCAAGAAGCCAACGCCGAACAGCAAGCGGCGTTCGCCAAAGGAAAACCCAATGAGTGATTTGAACACCCTGCGCGCCAGCCTCAAGAGCGGCGAACATGCCTTCGCCGACACCCTGGCCTTCATCGCCGCCGGCTACGACTATCAGCCCCAGGCCTTCAACAATGGCGGCGTGGAAAACGCTGCCGGGCAGAACGAAGGTTCGTGCAAGACCCTGGGTCTGGCCTTGCTGGAAGGCCTGAGCGATGAAGAAGCGCTTTTGGCGTTCGGCGAGCATTACCGCTCCGTGCTGGCGACGCCGGAAGGCAGCGATCACGGCAATATCCGTGCGTTGATCGCCCATGGCCTGGCGGGTGTGAAGTTCACTCAACAGCCGCTGACGCGCCGCTGATTGCAAAAGATCGCAGCCTTCGGCAGCTCCTACATTGATCGCATGCCCCTGTA
>NZ_JBSVXD010000087.1:0-24723 GCF_054070755.1 Pseudomonas sp. SDO5591_S426
AGACTGCCACCGTGGCGCATTGACGCCTCGGCTTGGGCGAGTCCATCCAATTACATTGGCAGGTGTACACCTGTAGGAGCTGCCGAAGGCTGCGATCTTTTGCTTTATCCGAAGAACCAGTAGCAAACCCCGATCGCGCCGAGCACGCCCGCCAGTTCCGCCAGCAACGCACACCCCACCGCATGCCGCGCCCGCTGGATGCCCACCGCGCCGAAGTACACCGCCAGCACATAGAACGTGGTTTCGGTACTGCCCTGCACCGTCGCCGCCACCAGTGCCGGGAAGCTGTCGACGCCTGAGGTCTTCATGGTTTCAATCAGCATCGCCCGCGCGGCGCTGCCGGAGAACGGCTTGACCATGGCGGTCGGCAACGCATCGACGAATCGCGTATCCCAACCGGCCCACTCCACTAGATGACGGATACCGTCCAGACCGAAATCCAGCGCGCCGGACGCCCGCAGCACGCCCACCGCACAGAGCATCGCCACCAGATACGGCAACAGATTCTTCGCCACATCGAAGCCTTCTTTGGCGCCTTCGACGAACGCCTCGTAGACCTTCACCTTGCGCATCGCGCCAATGAGCAGAAACAGCATGATCAAGCCGAATAGCGTCAGGTTGCCGAGAATCGACGACAAACCGGCCAGCGCCGCCGCGGACATCGTCCCCAGCAGCGCCATGAAGCCACCGAGCATGAGCGCGCCGGGAATCAGGTACGCCAGCACCACCGGGTCCCACACACGCAGGCGTTGCATGAAGGCCACCGACAGGAAGCCGACGATGGTCGAGCAACTGGTGGCCAGCAGGATCGGCAGGAACACCAGCGTCGGGTCGGGCGCGCCTTGCTGGGCGCGATACATGAAGATCGTCACCGGCAGCAGGGTCAGGGAGGAGGCGTTAAGCACCAGGAACAGGATCTGCGCGTTACTGGCGATGGTGGCGCTGGGGTTGAGTTCCTGCAGGGCTTTCATTGCTTTCAGGCCGATCGGCGTGGCAGCGTTGTCCAGGCCAAGGCCGTTGGCGGCGAAGTTCAGGGTGATCAGGCCGATGGCGGGGTGGCCGGGCGGGACTTCCGGCATCAAGCGCAGGAACAGCGGGCCGAGGGCCTTGGCCAGCCACTCGACGATCCCGGCTTTCTCGGCGATGCGCAGAAAACCCAGCCAGAGGGTGAGGGTGCCGAACAGCAACACCATCACTTCGACCGACAGCTTGGCCATGGCGAAGATGCTTTCCACCATCGCCGCGAAGATCCCGGCGTTGCCGCCGATGAGCCACTGCGCCAGCGCCGATATCGCGGCCACGATGAAGAAGCCAAGCCACAGGCCATTAAGCATCAGTCAAATCCCCCAAAAGATGCGCGAATGATAGCGGGGTGGCCAGAAACGACAAACCCCGGATTTCTCCGGGGTTTGTCTGGACGCGCAACCGCTTCTGTAGGAGCAAGGCTTGCCCGCGATTGGGGCGCCTCGGTGTATCAGTTGCTCCGCGTTATCGTTCATCGCGGGCAAGCCATGCTCCTACAGGGAATTGCGTTAGTTGCTGGAAACTTCACCAACCGGCAGCTTCTCTTTGCTGCGCCAGTGCGGCAGGGAGTTCCAGTAGCGCTGGCCCTTGGCGTCGTCGTACATGCCTTCCCAGCGAGAAATAACCAGCACGGCCAGGGCGTTGCCGATCACGTTCAAAGCGGTACGCGCCATGTCCATGATGCGGTCGACACCGGCGATGAAGGCCAGGCCTTCCAGCGGAATACCGACGCTGCCCAAGGTGGCCAGCAGCACCACGAAGGACACGCCTGGTACGCCGGCGATGCCTTTGGAAGTGACCATCAGGGTCAGCACCAGCAGCAGTTGCTGGCTGATCGACAGATCGATGCCGTACAGCTGGGCAATGAAGATGGCCGCGATGCTCTGGTACAGAGTCGAACCGTCGAGGTTGAACGAGTAACCGGTCGGTACCACGAAGCTGCAAATGGCTTTCGGCGCGCCGTAGGCTTCCATTTTCTCGATCACGCGCGGCAGCACGGTTTCGGAGGAGGCGGTGGAGTAGGCCAGCACCAGCTCATCCTTGAAGATGCGCATCAGCTTGATCACCGAGAAGCCGAACAAGCGAGCGATCAGGCCCAGCACCACGAAGGCGAAGAAGGCGATGGCGACGTAAACCAGGATCACCAGTTTGGCCAGTGGCAGCAGGGAGGCGAAGCCGAAGTTGGCCACGGTGACCGCGATCAGTGCGAAAACGCCGATCGGGGCGTAGTTCATGATCATGTGAGTGACCTTGAACATGCTTTCCGACACGCCCTGGAACATCGTGACCAGCGGATCACGCAGTTCAGGCTTGAGGCTCGACAGACCGAGACCGAACAACACCGAGAAGAAGATGATCGGCAGCATTTCACCGCGAGCCATGGCCGCGAAGATGTTGGACGGGATCAGGTTGAGGATGGTTTCGATGAACGCGTGTTCATGCTGAACCTCGGCCGCCGTTGCCTGGTACTTGGAGATGTCCACAGTACCCAGCGTGCTCATGTCGATGCCGGCACCCGGATGGAACAGGTTGGCCAGCAGCAGGCCGACGACGATGGCGATGGTGGTGACGACTTCAAAGTAAAGGATGGTTTTGAGGCCGATGCTGCCGAGCTTCTTCGCATCACCGACGCCGGCAATACCGACGATCAACGAAGAGATCACGATCGGGATCACAATCATCTTGATCAGACGGATAAAGATATCGCCCGCTGGTTGCAGGACGTTGCTGATCCACCAGGCTTTTTCGGCACTGAAATGGTTGAGCAGCGCACCGATTGCAATCCCCAATACCAGACCGATGAGGATCTGCCAGGCGAGGCTAAGCTTTGCCTTCTTCATATCTTTACCCTTACTTCAGTTTGACTCGGGCAGATGCATGAACCGGATCGCTTGTGGCGAAAAAGTCAGTGCGTCTGCCCCCGTATAAGGAGCCCCGGAGCGCTTGTTAGTGGCTCTCTGGCAGGCGAAAAAAGGCGCAACTATTCCGATGCAAGGAAGCGACGTCTAATGCCGTAAACGCCTACCCTATGCCGAATCGGCATGAGGTTTTTTACCTGTAAGCGACGTCGCAATCGGTTCGAACACGACATTTCGGCAGGCATAAGTGCCGTGTACCGGCCATTGCAGGGCAGATTGAATGTTTTTTGATCAGTCGAATAAAGAAGAATTTTTGAGAAAATCTCGCAGCGCGCGCGAAGGCATCGCGACAAAAGAAGGGTGATTTTTTTGATATACGGTCGCTGGGGAGATACCGGAAAAATACTTTCCAGTGATTGGTGAGGGAATTTGGCAGGAAGCCGAAAAAACAGACGGGAACGCTCTCGTTCAGAGCCTTGCATGCAAGCTCTTCGCAAGTCCGTCGAGCCATGCTTGACCGGCGAACTTGCGTCGCAGCTTTTCCTGACCCGGCCCTTGCGCAGGCACTCCCTGTACCCGTAGGTCACTCCGCCCCTGCAACAGGCAGAACATCCCGACCCCTTGGTCATGCACCAACCTTCCTCAGGTGGGCGCAGAGGAAAGAAGCACGGCGCTTCTTTCGTATTCTCAAATCAGTACCAGTTCGGATCCTTCTTGAGCTGCTCCATCAACATTTCCTGCATACCCTGGTCCGGTTTGCCGAGGAAACGGTAGGTGGCATGTCGCGTCGGCGACTTGTCGGCCGGCAGCCCGGAAGGCACTTCGACCAGCATTGCGTAAGCGTCTTTCTTGTCGAAACTGACGGCGACGATCAAGCGTCGGTCAAGGCAAGTCGCCTGCGATTCGCACAGCGGTCCCACCAGATACTTGTCGCCGTCCTCTTCAACGGCATTCATTTGTTCGGCATCGCCGGACAGGTTCATCACCCATTCCGGCAGGCGTTCTTCTTTCTTCACCACGCCTTGCCAGGTTTCACGGTACTGCGGGTCTGCGTTCAAGAGCTCGTTGACCCGTGCCTGGCCGTCATTGGCGGCAATTGCCATGGCACTACCGCCCAGTAGCAGGGCGGCTGCCAGTGTCTTTAACGAAAAACTCATATTCAGCCTCGACCGCGACGGCCAAAGAAGAAGGAAGCAATGAACATCACCAGGAACACGACAAAGAGAATCTTGGCGATACCCGTGGCGGTGCCCGCGATACCACCGAAGCCCAGTACGGCGGCGACAATGGCAATGATCAAGAATGTGATTGCCCAGCTCAACATGGTGATTCTCCTTACGCTTCTATTTAGAGGTATTGCGTTTCCCGGCGCAGCGATCGCGCCAAGTGTTTGAACTTAGAACACCCAGCGTTCCTGGCGTGGCGATTCATCCATCGCCTGGTGCTGGTCGACGTCCATCATCCGCATTGCAGTGCTGTCGGCCATACCGCTGGTGGCGGCGCTGAAGTGGGTTTGGGTCGGGTGTTGAAACGACACGCTTGGCCCTTCTTGCTGCTGGCTCTGCTCCCAGCGCAGAAACTGTTGGCCGCCGATCAGCGTGATCGATAGCGCCAGTACTGCAAACAAACCTTGTTGGAGAAGCAGAGGCGAGAGATGCAATTGGGTGGCACGTTGGCGATTCATCCTGAAGCTCCTCCCACGCGGGGGTAATCGGGTTGAGGGCGTTTTGTTGGTGCCCTGCGTTAATCAGGTTATTGCAGCCCGCATGCCAGTTTTTTTGTCTTAGAAAACCGTTATAAATCAAATAGTTAGTTTAGTGAGGAAAAGCCCTTCGTGCGCATCCTGCACGATGCCCCCTGACGCGGTCGTGCGATATGCACGATCGCGTTGGCAGAGATCGCAATCTTTTTGAATTGAGAGGAGGGCGCGGCTGTCAGAAATGGACGTGATTCATCGTCTGAAAAGCTATTACCTATAAAAGGCCTACAAAATCAGGCGAAAACCGGCGGGCAGGGAGATAACTACCCTGACATGACGGGAATGGATCAGAATGAACCATGCAACTTGCCCGATTTTTCCGGGACTAAACCAAGACTATTCATTAAGGAGCGTAGGAAAATGGAATCAGCCACTGAGCATCAAGGCCGTATTCTTCTGGTGGATGATGAGTCCGCCATCCTGCGTACCTTCCGCTATTGCCTGGAAGACGAGGGCTACAGCGTGGCGACGGCCAACAGCGCCGCACAAGCCGATGCGTTGTTGCAACGTCAGGTCTTCGACTTGTGCTTCCTTGATTTGCGCCTGGGTGAAGACAACGGCCTCGACGTGTTGGCTCAGATGCGCATCCAGGCTCCATGGATGCGCGTGGTGATCGTCACCGCGCACTCGGCCGTGGATACCGCTGTCGATGCCATTCAGGCCGGTGCCGCCGATTATCTGGTCAAACCGTGCAGCCCCGATCAATTACGCTTGGCCACGGCCAAGCAACTGGAAGTGCGTCAATTGTCGGCGCGCCTTGAAGCCCTCGAAGGCGAGGTGCGCAAACCCAAGGATGGTTTGGACTCCCATAGCCCGGCCATGAAAGTGGTCCTTGAAACCGCTCGCCAGGTCGCGACGACTGATGCCAATATTTTGATTCTCGGCGAATCCGGCACCGGTAAAGGCGAGTTGTCCCGGGCGATTCACGGCTGGAGCAAGCGGTCGAAGAAATCCTGCATCACCATCAACTGCCCGTCGCTGACCGCTGAACTCATGGAAAGCGAGCTGTTCGGCCACAGTCGTGGCGCATTCACCGGCGCCAGCGAAAGTACTTTGGGGCGAGTCAATCAAGCCGATGGCGGTACGTTGTTTCTCGACGAGATCGGCGATTTTCCGCTGGTTTTACAGCCAAAATTGCTGCGCTTCATTCAAGATAAAGAATACGAGCGTGTGGGCGATCCGGTCACCCGCCGCGCCGATGTGCGTATTCTCGCCGCCACCAACCAGAACCTCGAAGACATGGTCCGCGACGGTCGTTTCCGCGAAGACTTGCTCTATCGCCTGAACGTCATCACCTTGCACTTGCCACCGCTGCGCGAGCGCAGGGAAGACATCCTGAATCTCGCCGACCGCTTCCTGGCGCGCTTCGTCAAAGAGTACGCACGTCCGGCCCGAGGCTTCAGCGACGAGGCTCGGGAGGCGCTGCTGGGTTATCGCTGGCCGGGGAACATTCGCGAACTGCGCAACGTGGTGGAGCGGGCGAGCATTATTTGCCCTCAGGAGCGGGTTGAGATCAGCCACTTGGGCATGGCTGAAGCACCGGTCAACAATGCACCGCGCATCGGCGCCGCCTTGAGCCTCGATGAGTTGGAAAAGGCCCACATCGGCGCGGTCCTCGCCACCGCCGGCACGCTGGATCAAGCCGCCAAGACCCTGGGCATCGACGCGTCGACGCTGTACCGCAAACGCAAACAGTACAACTTGTGAGCCGCCACCGATGAAACTGGCGATGAAGTTGCGGACCCGGCTGTTCCTGAGCATTTCCGCGCTGATCACCGTAGCGCTGTTCGGGTTGCTGCTCGGACTGGTCAGCGTGATGCAGATGGCCGGGAGCCAGGAAGCGTTGGTACGCAACAACTTCGTCACCCTGGATTTGGGGCTCAAGCTGCGTCAGACCTTGGGTGATCAGTTGATCATCATGCTCAGCGAGCAGCCGGATTCCCAAGCCTTCGAAGCCTCAAAACAGCGTTACTTCGAGTTGCTGGAGGAGGGCATCGCCCAGGAACCTGCAATCGACGGCAGCGAGTACGGTTTCAAAAAAGCCAAGGCGGATTACCTGAGTTTCATTCAGGCCTACGAAGTGTCACCCGATCCGGCCCATGTGCTGAGCGGCAACGACGAACTCACCGAAAAATTCAACGAGCTGCGCAATGGTTTGATCAATGAGCACAAGCGTGCGCTGGATAACATTGGTGCCACCGAGCGCCATGCCCGTGAACGTGCTTTATTGATTGCCGGATTGCTCGGCCTGGTCGGGTTGGCGGTTTTGATCATCGGTTTCGTCACTGCGCATGCCATCGCCCGGCGTTTCGGCGAGCCCATCGAGGCCCTGGCGCAGGCGGCGGACAACATTGGCCAAGGCAACTTCGACGTCACCCTGCCGGTTTCCTCGGCCGTGGAACTCAACCAGTTGACCCGGCGTTTCGGGATCATGGCCGAGGCGCTGCGTGAGCATCAGGCCACCAACATCGATGAGCTACTGGCGGGTCAGCAACGTTTGCAGGCAGTGCTCGACAGCATCGACGACGGCTTGCTGATGATCGATCGCCAGGGGCATCTGGAACACCTCAACCCGGTGGCGCAGCGTCAATTGGGCTGGGACGAGGATCGACTCGGCCAAGGGCTGGGCACTGCTTTGCAGCGTCCGGAGCTCGATGAACAGCTGCAACTGGTGCTACGCGGCGGCACGCTGGAGCGGGCACCGGAGGATCTGAACATCGAGGTCGATGGCGAGACGCGCCTGCTGACCTACAGCCTGACGCCGGTCAGTCATACCCAGGGCCATATTCTCGGCGCGGTAATGGTGCTGCATGACGTTACCGAGCAGCGCGCCTTCGAACGAGTACGCAGCGAATTCGTGCTGCGCGCCTCCCATGAACTGCGTACGCCGGTCACCGGCATGCACATGGCGTTCGGCCTGTTCCGTGAGCGCGCGCATTTCCCCCAGGACTCCCGTGAAGCCGATTTGCTGGATACGGTGAACGAAGAAATGCAGCGGCTGATGCAGTTGATCAACGACCTGCTGAATTTCTCGCGTTACCAGAATGGTCTGCAGAAACTCAGCCTGGCACCGTGTTCCATCGAAGACTTGCTAGAGCAGGCGCAGCTGCGCTTTACCAGCGGTGCCGAAGAAAAGGGCATCGAGTTGTTGGTGGAAGTACAGGGGCCGTTGCCGCGCTTGCAGGCTGATCAGCCGCAATTGGACCGGGTGCTCGACAACCTGATCGACAACGCCCTGCGCCACACGTCCGCGGGCGGTCTCATACGCTTGCAGGCCCGACGCCATGGCGAGCGGGTCATCATCAGTGTCGAAGACAACGGTGAAGGCATTGCCTACGGCCAGCAAGGACGGATCTTCGAGCCCTTTGTGCAGGTCGGTCGCAAAAAAGGCGGGGCCGGACTCGGATTGGCGTTGTGCAAGGAAATCGTGCAGTTGCACGGCGGGCGGATGGGCGTCTATTCGCGGCCGGGGCAGGGCACGCAGTTCTACATGGCGCTAACGGTGTAGCGCCTTACGCTTCGTCATCCAGGCGTCGGTTGGCCAACCGGCGGCCACGGGTAATCAGTTCAATGAACTGCACCGCACTCAACGCATGGGCGAACAGCCAGCCCTGGCCAAACTTCACACCTTCACTGCTCAGGAACGCTGCCTGGGCTTCATGCTCGATGCCTTCGGCAATCACTTTCAAGTGCAGCGATTGCGCCATGTGAATGATGTGCGGGGCCACGCCGCTGCTGGCCGCGTCATGGCCTAGCGCATCGATGAAGGCCTTGTCGATTTTCAGGCAATCCACCGGCAGGGTTTGCAGGTAGGCGAGGCTGCAATAGCCGGTGCCAAAGTCGTCGATCAGCACTTGATGCCCGACATCGCGCAAGGCTTGCAGGTTTTCCCGGGCCACTACCACGTCGATTAACCCCCGTTCGGTGACCTCAAAGGCAATCTGTTTGGCGGCAACCCGGTGCAAGGTCAGCAGCCGCGCCATGACCTGGCCGATCCGTGGCACCATTACATCGCAGGCTGCGAGGTTGACCGAAATGTACAGCTGCGGGTTGGCGCGCAGTAATTGCCCGAGTTGCTCCAACAAGCGTTGCAGGACGAAATCGGTCATCTGACGGATTTGCCCGGTGTTCTCCGCCATCGGAATGAACAGGTCGGGACTGGTCAGGGTGCCATCCGGCCTTCGCCAGCGCAGCAAGGCTTCGGCGCCGACGCAGTTGCGGCTGTCGAGGTCGAAAATCGGTTGATACAACACCTGCAACTCGCCACGGCGTATGGCGCCGGTCAGTTCGGCGTCCAGGGACTGGCGCTGACGCACCAGCAGGAACACCAGAAAACCCACACACAAGGTCAGCCCCAGGCACACCGGCAACAACCACCACCACATCAGCGGAATGTGGGTGCCGCCGCGCGGGGTGATCAGCACCAGTTGGTATTCCGGATTGTCGGTGGGCATGCGGTAAATCAAACGCGTCTGCGTGACTTGCAGCGCATCACGGCTTTTTGGCGGCCAATGTTCGTTCGGTGGCCATGATTGCGACACACCCAGGACCGGAATCGCCCGAGTGCCGTGGTCGAGCACGACTAAAAGGCTGCTTCCCGGTGACAGGTCGACCATATCGGTCAAATGCCCGCGCGACGTCGCTACGCGGAAATTGCCGCGCCCGAGCATCAGCGCGGCGCGATTTTCATCGGGTTCGGTGGTGGTGTTCAGCCAATAGCTGTAGGTGGGGCCCTTGATGTCCGGGGGGCGTATCAACGACAAACCTTCCTGGCGCGGACGATTAGAGCAGATCCGTGAGGCATCCATGTAGGCCGCTTCATAGACGAAACGGTAATTGAAACTGACCGCTTGCAGCGTCGCGATCATTTCGTCATCGCACATGCGTAGCGGCTGGGCCTCCAGGTCGTCGAGGCTTTCGCGCAATTGCCCGAACAGTTGCTCCAGGCGGGCGAGAAAACGTTCGCCCTGGGCATTCATTTCCTTGCTTTCGTTCTGCTGGACCTGGTGCAGGGCAATGAACAGGCTGCCGGAGAGTAGTAAGGTTGCGCTCAGGACAGCCGCCAGCATCGCCAGAAACCATGGGCGATAGAACCAACTACGGAATGACTCTCGAGCAGCAGGCATTGGGGAAATATCCGAAGAATTACCAATGAGTTATAGCTGCTGATGGAGAAAACGCGCTGACCGTCGGGCGGTCGTCATTATTTTGTCTGGTTCAACACCTGTAGCAGCGCCGCTGTTTGCGCATCGGGCGTGCCATCGAATCGGGATGGGCGGAAATGCATCTGGAACGCTGCGATGACATGGCGCGTGGCGACATCCAGTTCGCCGGTCTGAGGCGTCTCATAACCGAAGCGGGCAAGCTGTGCCTGGTACCAACTGATGCTCGGCAGTTGTGCATCGAACTGTGCCTGCTGGCGCGCCACAGCCTGCTCGTTCGGCCAGATGCCGATACCTTCGGCCGCCAGGCGTTTCCACGGAAACAGCGGGCCGGGGTCAAGCTTGCGCAGCGGCGCAATATCGCTGTGGCCAATGATGCTGCGCGGGTTGATGTTGTAACGCTTGCTGATGTCCTTGAGCAGAACGATCAGGGACTGCACCTGCGCTTCACTGTAGGGATACCAGAGACGGCCGGTCGGGGTGTCCTTGAAGCCAGGATTGACGATTTCGATGCCGATGGAACTGGAGTTCAGCCAGGTCCGGCCCTGCCATTGGCTTTCTCCGGCGTGCCAGGACCGCAGGTTTTCATCCATCAGTTTGTAGATGGTCGCGTTTTTGTCGTCACCGACCAGGTAATGGCTGCTGACTTCGCCATGGGTCAGCAGCTGCAACGAACGCTCCAGCGAGGCGGAGGTGTAATGCACCACCACGAACTGGATACGGCTGTCGTGATTGGCGGAAGGGTGACTGGTGTCGTAGCGCGGACCACTGGCACAACCGGCCAGGAGCATCAGCGACACGATGAGAGCAAGAAATTTCATGGCAGGAGCAATACACGCAAGACAGTAATGCAACAGTGTAACGTACTGCCTTGCGTGCGGAGGGCAATCGCGAGGTTTTAAATAAAATGGAACAATTGGCCCTCAGCCCAGTTCGACCCGGTTACGGCCGGCATTCTTCGCGCGATATAACGCCTGATCGGCTCTTTTCAGTACCAGATCGCTATGTTCGCCGGGTTTGAATGCGGTCAGGCCCATGGAAATGGTGATCGTCACCCGCTCACCCTTGAAGTGAAATGGGCAGGCCTCAATCGACGCTCGCAGGTGTTCAAGCAGTTTCATTCCGGCTGCCGGCACCGTGGACGGCAGCAAAAGGACAAACTCTTCGCCGCCAAACCGGGCAATGAAATCCGTCCCGCGCAGACGCTTGCGCAGCACGCTGGCAATGATTTTCAGCACTTTGTCACCGGCCAGATGACCGTAGTTGTCGTTGATGCGCTTGAAGTGATCAAGGTCGAGCATGGCCAGCATCAGCGTGTTGCCGTGCTGCTGCCATTGGCTGATTTCATGTTCCAGCCGTTCGCTCCAGGCGGCGCGGTTGGGCAGGCCGGTCAACGGGTCGATCAAGGCTTTCTGCCGTTGCTCTTCAAGGTGCTCGCGAAAACCCAGAGCCTCCTGCTCCATGTGGGCCACTCGTTCGGCCAGGCTTTGCAGGCGGGCCGCCACCTCGTGCTCACGCTCGTCGCGCTGCTTGCGGTGTTGGTCCATGGTGCCGAGCAGGCCTTCGAGGTGGTTTTCCAGGACGTGCTTGAGATCGTCCAGGTCAGCCGCTTCATGCATGCTGGTTTGCAGGCCGTCGACCTGTTCGCGGATTTGCGTGTCCATGGCCTCAGCGGCGGAGCGACTGTCGGCATGCCCGGCGCTGGCGGCCTGCAGGTTGCTCTGGAACGATTCGAGACGCTCGTTGAGCTGCTGTAAGTAGGCTTCGAATTCATGCTGGCCGCTGTCGGAGATGGCCAGCATCAAAGTGGCCAGATCGTCGAGGATCGGTAGCAGCTCGTACCAGTTCAAGCCGTTTTTCAGACGGTCGCGCATCGATTCGGCTTGCGGGCGATGACGCTCGGGCAGCGTCAGATCGTCGAGCAGGCCCAGCAACGTGTCTTCGATGTGCTTGGCCACTGAGCTGTAGGACGGCTCGGGGGAGTCCGGCAGCGCATACAGGATGTCGTGCTCGGGTTGCTCTGAATCGACAGCGGGAAAATCGGACGGCTGAGGCACTGTTTCGGGAAGCTCAGCCGGCGTCAGTTCGTCAGGATTGATTGATTGCTCGGCTTGGGGCGCGAGTGTCTCGACGAGTATTGCCGGTTCGTCAGGTTGATCCGCTTGGGCTTCGGGGTGCGGGGCAGAATCTTGCTGTGGTTCGATAACCGGCGGAGTAAACGCCGTTACGGCAGGTGGCTCTGGCGTATCGACAGATGTCTCAATGGCTTGGGGCTCGGCAACCTTGAAGATCGGGTCGGGAGCTTTAACGGGCGCCTTTTCGATGGCCGGTTCGGGTTCGGTGATTGCTGGCGATGCAGCGGCAATCGGCGCCGAGGCGGCTTCGGCTGGTGCTGTAAAAGAGGTTTGCTCAACCACGGGGGTTGACGGTGCAACGGCCTCATCGGCCTCACGGTGACCGAACAATCGCTGCAACAGGCCTGGTCGACCGGGCTCTGTCGGCGTCTCCAACTGGTTCAAGGCTTTGCCTTGCAAGCCGCTCAGTTCGCTGAGCAGCAACGGAATCTCGCGAGCCTGACTGACGCGGCTATCCAGTTGTTTGGCGAAGTTCTTGAGGGGACGGCTGACTTCCCGGGGTAACGGCAGTGTTTGCAGCTGGGTAACCAGCGCGTTCAAGGCCGCACTGGTCTGGTTGACCCGGGTTTCCCGACGTTGCTCGGAATCGAGCACGGCTTTTTCCAGGCGCGGGAGCAGGGCGGCGAGGCCGGCGTCCATGTCGTCGGTACGCACGACCTCACGCATTTCCTTCATGCATTGATCAACGGCGCGATCAGTGCCTTCCGCCGCCAGGGTGCTACGCACCAGTCCGCGACGCAGCAAGTCGAGGCGTGCGTCCCAACGACGTTCGAGCTTTTCCTGTTGTTCGATGCTTTTGAGGTACTTCTCTTTCCAGCGCTGTGCTTCGTCGCTCATTCAGGGGTTCCGCGAAGGGCAGGACTCAACGCGGGCAATGCATCGGCCGTGAGCGAACCCGGCAGACGAATCTCTACCGCGACCGGCAGGTGATCGGAAATGGGTTGGGCCAGCACCTCGACCTTTTCCAGCGTCAGGGTCGGGCTCAGCAGAATATGGTCCAGGCAACGCTGCGGGCGCCAGCTGGGGAACGTCGCTTCCAGTTGCGGGGCGAGAAGACCGAGGTCACGCAATGGAGAGTTTTGCAGCAGGTCGCTGGCGTGGGTGTTCATGTCGCCCATCAGCACCTGATGTTTGTATCCGCCGATGAGTTCGCGGATGTAAGCCAGTTGCAGACTGCGGGCACGGGCGCCCAGCGCCAGGTGCATCATGACCACCACCAGCGCATCCGGACCTTCGCCGAAGCGCACCAGAATCGCCCCGCGACCCTTCGGTCCCGGCAGCGGATGGTCCTCGATCGCCCACGGGCGCAGGCGGCTGAGCACGCCATTGCTGTGCTGGCCGAGGCGACCGAGATTGCGATTGAGTTGTTGATACCAGTAGGGGAAGGCGCCGAGTTGGGCCAGGTGTTCGACTTGATTGACGTAGCCTGAACGCAGGCTGCCGCCATCAGCTTCCTGCAAGGCGACCAGATCGAAGTCGCCGAGCAGGTTGCCGATCTTTTGCAGATTGTCGGCGCGCCCGGTGTGCGGCAGCAGATGCTGCCAGCCCCGGGTCAGGTAATGCCGATAGCGCTCGGTACTGATGCCGACCTGGATGTTGAAACTGAGCAAGCGCAAACGGCTGTCTGCGGGCAGGCCCGTGGATTCCAGGTGATGCTCGTTGACCCGCGGATCATGCAGGCCAACGATGCGTTCAGTACCCCAGCGGCGCATGGCAGTGGTTGCCCTTAGTTGGCGGCAGCCTTGTTAGCCGCTCGCTCTTTGTCGACCAGTTTATCGGCCAGTTGCAAGGCTTGCTCGGCACCGCCGGCGGAGCCCACGTCAAAGCGGTATTTGCCGTTGACGATCATGGTTGGTACGCCGGAGATTTCATATTTCTTTGCAAGCTCTTTGGCCTGGACAATCTTGCCTTTGATGGCGAAGGAGTTGAAGGTCGCCAGGAACTTGTCCTTGTCGACGCCCTGAGTGGCCAGGAACTCGGCCATTTCTTCAGGGGTGGTCAGCTTCTTGTGTTCTTTCTGGATCGCATCGAAAACCGCAGTGTGAACCTTGTGCTCGACGCCCATGGCTTCGAGGGTCAGGAACATTTGACCGTGGGCATCCCATGGGCCGCCAAACATGGCCGGAATACGCACGAAATTCACATCGGAAGGCAACTTCTCGACCCAAGGATTGATCACCGGCTCAAATGCATAGCAATGCGGGCAGCCGTACCAGAACAGCTCCACCACTTCGATCTTGCCAGGTACGGCAACCGGAACCGGGTTGCTCAGTTCGACATAAGGGGCAGCTGGGGCTTCGGCGGCCTGGGCAGTCATGCCGAACAGGCTGGCAGCGGCAAAAACGGCGCTGATGATCAGATTACGCATGCTTCACTCCTGGACAAATTTTATCGCCTCGCGCGACCTGTTTTCAGACAGGTCATGGCGGGCCTGAGTTCTGTAGTGTAACGGCAGCGGCCACAAAAAAGGGCGGCCAAAGCCACCCTTTTTATACTTGCTGCGACGGATTAATCGAGCGTTAACGTTGCAAGAGATGTATGCCTTGCGCAACGCCCGATTCGCCGGTCTTAGTGCAGGCCCTGAATGTAGCTGGACACTGCGGCGATGTCTTCGTCGCTCAGCTTTTTGGCAATACTCTGCATTGGTTTTGTATCGCCGTCGTTGTTGCGGCCACCTTCTTCCTTGCGGAAGTCGGTTAGTTGTTTGGCGATGTATTGAGCGTGTTGGCCACCGAGGTGCGGGAAGCCGGCGGCTGCGTTGCCTGCGCCATTAGGCGAATGGCAACCGGTGCAGGATGGCAGACCCTTGGCCAGATCACCGCCACGGAACAGGGCTTCACCGCGAGCGACGATTTTCGGGTCAGCGGCGCCGACGCTGCCTTTCTGGCTGGCGAAGTAGGCGGCGATGTCCGCAAGATCCTGATCGCTCAGGTTGGTCAGCAGGCCGGTCATTTCCAGAACGGTGCGCTTGCCCGACTTGATGTCGTGCAGTTGCTTGGTCAGGTAGCGTTCACCTTGACCCGCGAGTTTTGGAAAGTTTGGCGCCATGCTGTTGCCATCCGGGCCGTGGCAGGCGCCACAGACGGCGGCTTTGGCCTGGCCTGCGGCGGCGTCACCCGGTTTTACTGGCTCACCTGCAGCATGGGCAATGCCGGAGATTCCCACGGTCAACAGCAGACTCACGATCAATTTCTTCATCAGCTAATCCAACTACGGCTAAGGGTTAAAGAGTTATGGACCGGGTTTACTCGCTCATCCACTGGATGATGGCTTGGTAATCCTCGGCACTGCAGTCCATGCACAAACCACGCGGCGGCATCGCCTTGAAACCCTGGGTCACGTGTTGCACCAGCGTCTCCATACCTTTCGCCAACCTCGGCGTCCAAGCTTCCTGATCGCCTCTCTTGGGCGCCATGGGTAGTTGGCCGGAATGACAGGCACCACAAACACGGTTGTACACAGCTTCCGGATCCTGTGTAGCCTGAGCGCTGTAAAGCGGCATCAAGACACCGGCAGCTAGCAGCCATTTCGTCATAAAACGACCTTTTCAGGGTTGAGAGCGTTCTGCGTTCTAATGCGCAATCAAGGTCTGTCGCTCTCGTGAACTTCATCCTACGCTGGGACAAAGCGCACACAAAATCTGCGGCATTATATACTGGCGTCACTGAAACGGAAGCGACACCGCTTGCCGCGCCCATTCCCGGCGCCGCCCACATCGGAAATCCCATGCAACTCAAGAATCCCATCCTCGGTCTGTGCCAACAGTCCACCTTCATGCTCAGCGCCGCCAAAGTCGACCAATGTCCGGACGACGAAGGTTTTGAAGTCGCCTTCGCCGGGCGTTCCAACGCGGGCAAGTCCAGTGCGCTTAACACCCTGACTCACGCCAGCCTGGCGCGGACCTCGAAAACTCCGGGTCGCACACAGCTGTTGAACTTCTTCAAGCTAGACGATGAACGCCGTCTGGTCGACCTGCCGGGTTACGGTTATGCAAAAGTGCCGATCCCGCTCAAGCAACACTGGCAGCGTCACCTGGAAGCGTATCTGGGTGGTCGCGAGAGTTTGAAAGGTCTGATTCTGATGATGGACATCCGTCATCCAATGACCGATTTCGACCTGCTGATGCTCGATTGGGCCGTTGCCGCCGGCATGCCGATGCACATTCTGCTGACCAAAGCGGACAAGCTGACTTACGGCGCGGCGAAGAACACGTTGCTCAAAGTGCAGTCGGAAATCCGTAAGGGCTGGGGCGATCTGGTGACTATCCAACTGTTCTCGGCGCCAAAGCGCATGGGCCTGGAAGACGCCTACACTGTGTTGGCGGGCTGGATGGAGCTGGCTGACAAGGGTTCCGAGGCAGAGGCTCAGTAAGGATCGAAAACTGCCTGCGGCGCGCTCAGGCAGTTTTCTCCGGGCAAAAAAAACCCCGGACTTCTTATGGGGAGGGGGAAGTTCCGGGGTTCAAGTTCTAGACCGCTAGGGCGGGGTCCAGATATCTGCCAACACTTAACACAACATAGGAGCATCGAAGGGCTTCACCAGCCATTCAGTATCTCTGAGTGGTGATTCTCCAGATTAGTTCAGAATTTTTTCAAATGCCTTTGGAATAACCCCAAGCACGATCCGGACTAAGCGCCCTTCGCCCTACTGCCGCGGCACTATGCCGCAGCAGAAATCGCCTTTTCAGACGGCTCAGTGAGCTTCATCCCAGTTATTTCCTACGCCAACCTCTACCAGCAACGGAACATCCAGCTTCGCGGCGCCGCTCATGTACGCGCGAATTTCGTTGCTGACCTGGTCAACCAAATCTTCACGCACCTCAAGTACCAGTTCATCGTGCACCTGCAGGATGACTTTCGCGTCGAGGCCGGACGAAGTCAGCCAGTTGTCCACGGCAACCATGGCTTTCTTGATGATGTCGGCCGCGGTGCCTTGCATCGGCGCGTTGATCGCCGTGCGTTCGGCGGCGGCGCGCTCTTGCGGTTTATTGGAGTTGATCTCCGGCAGATACAACCGACGCCCGAAGAACGTCTCGACAAAACCCTGCTCCGCCGCCTGCGCGCGGGTGCGGTCCATGTACTCGCGAACGCCGGGGTAACGGGCGAAGTAAGTATCGATGTAAGCCTTAGCTGTCTTGGTATCGACACCGATGTCTTTGCCGAGTTTCTGCGCACCCATGCCGTATATCAGACCGAAGTTGATCGCCTTGGCGCCGCGTCGCTGGTCGGAAGTCACGTCCGCCAGTTCGACCTTGAACACTTCGGCGGCGGTGGCGGTATGCACGTCCAGATTGTGACGGAAGGCGTTCATCAACCCTTCATCCTTGGACAGGTGCGCCATGATCCGCAACTCGATCTGCGAATAGTCCGCCGCCAGCAATTTGTAACCGGTCGGGGCGACGAAGGCCTGGCGGATGCGGCGCCCTTCGGCGGTGCGCACCGGGATGTTCTGCAGGTTCGGATCACTGGAAGACAGCCGCCCGGTGGACGCTACAGCCTGATGATACGAGGTGTGGATACGTCCGGTGCGAGGGTTGATCTGCTCCGGCAAGCGGTCGGTGTAGGTGCTTTTCAGCTTGCTCATGGAACGGTATTCCATCAGCACCTTGGGTAACCGATAGTCGTCCTCGGCCAGTTTGGCCAGCACTTCTTCGGCGGTGGACGGTTGGCCCTTGGCGGTTTTCTTGAGCACCGGCAGACCGAGTTTCTCGTAGAGGATCACGCCCAGTTGCTTGGGCGAACCGAGGTTGAACTCTTCACCGGCGATCTCGAAAGCTTCGCGCTCCAGCGCAACCATCTTCTCGCCCAACTCGATGCTCTGGACGCCCAGCAGCGCGGCGTCGACGTATGCGCCCTGGCGTTCAATGCGCGCCAGCACTGGCACCAACGGGATTTCGATGTCGGTCAGCACACTGGCCAGGCTCGGAATGGCCGTGAGTTTTTCGAACAACGCCTGGTGCAGACGCAAAGTGATGTCCGCATCCTCGGCGGCGTAAGGGCCGGCCTGCTCAAGGGCAATCTGATCGAAGGTCAGCTGTTTCGCGCCTTTGCCGGCGATGTCCTGGAAACTCACCGTGGTGTGATCCAGATACTTTTGCGCCAGGCTGTCCATGTCATGGCGAGTCGCCGTGGAATTGAGCACGTAAGACTCGAGCATTGTGTCGAAGGCGATGCCGCGCACGGTGATGCCGTTCGCTGGGTCACCGCCGATGGCGCAATTGGCCAAGATGTTCATGTCGAACTTGGCGTGTTGGCCGACCTTGAGTTTGTTCGGGTCTTCCAGAATCGGCTTGAGCGCGCGCAATACGGTGTCGCGATCCAGTTGCTCGGGCACACCGATGTAGGAATGCGTCAGCGGGATGTAGGCCGCTTCGTTGGCCTGCACCGCGAACGACAGGCCGACCAGTTGCGCCTGTTGCGCGTCGATGCCGGTGGTTTCGGTGTCGAAGGCAAACAGCTTGGCGTTATTCAGTTTTTCCAGCCAGACGTCAAATCGTGCCTGATCGAGGATGGTTTCATAAGCGGCCTCAGCGGTGGCGGCCGGTGCTTCGACCTCGGCGGCGCTGAACAGATCGGCGGCCGGTGCGGGTTCGGCGGCAGCGCTCAGCTCAAGGCGTTTTGCGTCGCGATCGAGGTCGTTCAACCAGCTCTTGAATTCCAGCAGGTTGTACAACTCGTAGAGTTTGGCCGGATCTTCCGCGCCCATTTGCAGGTCATCGAGGCCGATGTCCAGCGGCACGTCGACCTTGATCGTTGCCAGCTGATAGGAGAGGAACGCCATTTCCTTGTGCTCTTCGAGCTTGGCCGGCAGGGTCTTGGCGCCGCGAATCGGCAGGGTCGGGACAATGTCCAGCTGTGCATAGAGATCGGTCAGGCCACCGTTCACGCCGACCAGCAAGCCGGAAGCAGTCTTCGGTCCGATGCCCGGAACGCCCGGAATGTTGTCGGACGAATCGCCCATGAGCGCCAGATAATCGATGATCTGCTCGGGAGCGACGCCGAATTTCTCCTTCACGCCCTCCACGTCCATGCTGCTACCGGTCATGGTATTGACCAAGGTAATGTGGCCGTCGACCAGTTGCGCCATGTCCTTGTCGCCGGTGGAGATGATCACCGGGCGGTCAGCGGCGGCGCTGCTGCGGGCCAGGGTGCCGATCACGTCATCGGCCTCGACGCCTTCGACGCACAGCAGCGGGAAGCCCAGGGCGATCACGCTTTGGTGCAGCGGCTCGATCTGCACGCGCATGTCATCGGGCATGCTCGGACGGTTGGCCTTGTATTCGGCGTACATGTCATCGCGAAACGTCCCACCCTTGGCGTCGAACACCACGGCGAACGGACTGTTCGGGTACTGCTTGCGCAGGCTCTTGAGCATGTTCAACACGCCCTTGACCGCACCGGTCGGCAGGCCTTTGGACGTGGTCAGCGGTGGCAGCGCGTGAAAGGCGCGGTACAGGTAAGACGAACCGTCCACCAGGACGAGGGGGGCTTGGCTCATGAGCAGGATCAACCTTTTCGGCGGGTCCGGCGCTAGAATAGCGGGACCGTTGACGACAAAGGGACAAGGTTATCATGCGCACACTAAATCGCCTGTTGCTGGCTGGCTTGTTTGCAATCACTCCATTGGCCGTCATGGCGGCGGACGATGCGCCGACACCGGATCCGGAAGTCACGATCCGCACGGAAGGGGACAAAGTCATTCAGGAATACCGTCAGAACGGTTTCCTGTACGCGATCAAGGTCACGCCGAAGGGCGCACCGCCATATTTTCTGGTGCGCGCAGACGGGACCGATGCAAACTTTATCCGCTCGGACCAGCCCGATATGCTGATTCCGTCGTGGAAGATTTTTGAGTGGAAATAGTTTCTTAATTTCAATTGGCGCTGGCTTACGAGCGGCGCCCGTACTGGCAGTTCAAACATGTCTGTGTTCACCCCCCTGGCTCGGCCCGAGCTGGAAGCTTTTCTCGCCCCTTATGGCCTCGGCCGCCTGCTTGATTTCCAGGGGATCGCCGCCGGTAGCGAAAACACCAATTTCTTTATCAGCCTGGAGCAGGGCGAATTTGTCCTGACCCTGGTCGAACGCGGCCCGGTCCAGGAAATGCCGTTCTTCATCGAGCTGCTCGACGTGCTGCACGGCGCCGACCTGCCGGTGCCTTACGCCATCCGCACCACCGACGGCGTCGCGCTGCGCGAACTGGCCGGTAAGCCTGCGCTGTTGCAACCGCGCCTGTCCGGCAAGCACATCAAGCAGGCCAACGCGCAGCATTGTGCCCAAGTCGGTGAGCTGCTCGGTCATCTGCACCTGGCGACCCAGGCGGAAAACATGATCAAGCGCAAGACGGATCGTGGCCTGGACTGGATGCTGGAGGAGGGCACGCAGTTTTTGTCGCACCTGAATCCCGAGCAAAAAGATCTGCTGCAAAAGGCGCTGGAAGAAATCACCCGGCAGAAAGAGAAAATCCTGGCGCTGCCTCGCGCCAATATCCACGCCGACCTGTTCCGCGACAATGCGATGTTCGAAGGCACGCACCTGACCGGGCTGATCGACTTCTACAACGCCTGTTCCGGACCGATGCTGTACGACGTGGCAATTGCCTTGAACGACTGGTGTTCCGATGAGCAAGGCTTGATCGACGGGCCGCGAGCGCGGGCGTTGTTGGGTGCTTACGCCGCTTTGCGCCCGTTCACTGCCGCCGAAGCCGAGCTGTGGCCGACCCTGTTGCGGGTGGCGTGTGTGCGGTTTTGGCTGTCGCGCCTGATCGCGGCGGAGTCGTTCGCCGGGCAGGACGTGCTGATTCACGATCCGATGGAGTTTCAATTGCGCCTTGCGCAGCGGCAGACGGTCAATACACCGCTGCCTTTCGCCCTTTAAAAGCAAAAGATCGCAGCCTTCGGCAGCTCCTACGCCGATCAATGTAGGAGCTGCCGCAGGCTGCGATCTTTTTTATAGGGTTACAACGACTCCAGGCATCCCGCCAAATCATTCCCCAACTTCTCCAGCACCTGCTCGTATCCCTGAGCAGTCGCCGGCGTGTATCCGCCCAAGGCATCCAGTTCCGCCAGTTTCACCGGCAGGCCCGCCACCAGGGTTTCCGCCAGACGCGGACGCAACGGCGGTTCGCTGAACACGCAGGTCTTGCCTACTTCCTGCAAGCGCGCGCGCATTGCCGCGACGTGCTGTGCACCGGGTTGCACTTCGGCAGCAACACTGAACACGCCAGCGTGCTTGAGGCCGTAGGCATCTTCGAAGTAATCGAAAGCCTCATGGAACACGAAGTAGGGTTTGCCCTCAACACCGGCCAGACGTTTTTTCAAGCGCAGATCAAGGGCATCCAGACGCTCATCGAACGTCTTGAGGTTGCTTTGATAGCGCGGGGCATTGGCAGGATCGGCTGCACTGAGGTCAGCGGCCATTTTCGTGGCGATGACTCGGGCGTTGATCGGCGACAGCCACAAATGCGCGTCCAGGCTGCCTGGGCGATGATCGTGATCATGTTCGTCGACTTCTTCGGCGTGAGAGTGGTTATCTTCGGCGAAGTGACGCAGTTTCAGGCCAGGCAGGTCCTGCACGGCGACGCTTGGCAACGTACGACCGTTCAGCACGCGCGGCAGGAAGCCTTCCATGTCCGGGCCAATCCAGTACAGCAGATCCACCGACTGCACCTTCCGTACGTCGGACGGGCGCAAGGCATAGTTATGCGGCGAGGCGCCGGGTGGCAGCAAGACTTCCGGAATCGCCACACCGTCCTGCACCGCAGCAGCGATCAGCTGTAGTGGCTTGATGCTGGTGAGGACCTTGACCTCGGCTTGCGCCGAACCGATCAGCAGAAAACTTGCGACAAATGCGACAAAGATAGAAAAAAGTCGGGACACGATGACCACTCGAAGAGGCGAGAACGGGTAACATAATAACGTCTCTCACAAAACTCGTCGCCGCTCATGCCTAAAACACCGATTGCCAGCCGTCCCCACGACCACTCTCATTGCGTGCACAGCGCTCTGTCTGAGGCCGATGCCCTGTGCGCACGTCAAGGCCTGCGCCTGACCGCGTTGCGGCGGCGGGTGCTGGAACTGGTGTGGCAGAGCCACAAGCCGCTGGGTGCCTACGACATCCTCGCGGTGCTCAGCGAGCAGGACGGCCGCCGCGCCGCGCCGCCAACCGTGTACCGCGCGCTGGATTTCCTGCTGGAAAACGGCCTGGTGCACCGCATTTCCTCGCTCAACGCCTTCATCGGCTGCAATCATCCGGAGCACGCCCACCAGGGTCAGTTCCTGATCTGCCGTGAATGCCACGCGGCCATTGAGCTCGAACAGAAATCCATCAGCGACGCGATTATCGTCAGCGCGAAGGATGTCGGGTTTGTCGTCGAAGGCCAGACTGTCGAAGTGGTCGGTCTCTGCTCGGGTTGTCAGGGGGCTTGATGAGCAACGCGCTGATCCGCCTCGAGCAGGTTGCCGTCACGTTTGCAGGGCAAACGGTGCTGGATAACATCGAGCTGAGCGTCGAGCCGGGGCAGATCGTCACCCTGATCGGCCCGAATGGCGCCGGCAAGACCACGCTGGTGCGCGCGGTGCTCGGCCTGTTGAAACCGGATAGCGGCAGCGTCTGGCGCAAGCCGAAATTGCGGGTCGGCTACATGCCGCAAAAACTTCATGTCGATCCGACGCTGCCGCTCTCGGTGCTGCGCTTTTTGCGTCTGGTGCCGGGCGTTGACCGTGCAATGGCTTTGTCCGCGCTCAAGGAAGTCGGCGCCGAGCAGGTGATCGACAGCCCGGTGCAAAGTGTCTCCGGCGGTGAAATGCAGCGTGTACTGCTGGCGCGCGCTTTGTTGCGCGAACCGGAATTGCTGGTGCTCGACGAACCGGTGCAAGGCGTCGACGTGGCCGGCCAAGCCGAGCTTTATAGCCTGATCACCCGCCTGCGTGACCGTCACGGTTGCGGGGTGTTGATGGTCTCCCACGATTTGCATCTGGTGATGAGCACCACCGACCAGGTGGTTTGCCTGAATCGCCACGTCTGCTGTTCGGGTCACCCTGAACAGGTCAGCGGCGATCCGGCATTCGTCGAGCTGTTCGGAAAAAACGCACAGAGCCTGGCGATTTATCACCACCATCACGACCACGCCCACGATTTGCACGGCTCGGTGGTCAAGGCGCCCGCGTCGGGCCATAACCATGTTCACGGAGATAGCTGCAAGCATGGCTGATTTTCTGCTCTACGCCCTACTTGCAGGTCTGGCCCTGGCAGTCGTTGCGGGCCCGTTGGGTTCTTTCGTGGTCTGGCGGCGCATGGCCTATTTCGGCGACACCCTGTCCCACGCGGCGTTGCTGGGTGTGGCGTTGGGTTTCCTGCTGGATGTCAGTCCGACCGTTGCCGTGACCGTCGGCTGCTTGCTGTTGGCGGTGTTGCTGGTGACCTTGCAACAGCGCCAGCCGCTGGCGTCTGACACGCTTTTGGGAATTCTCGCGCCCAGCACCCTCTCTCTGGGTCTGGTGGTACTAAGCTTCATGCACGAAGTGCGGATTGACCTGATGGCGTATCTGTTCGGCGATCTGCTGGCGATCAGTCCGACCGATCTGGCCTGGATTCTCGGCGGCAGCGCGGCTGTTTTGGCCTTGCTGGTTGCGTTGTGGCGGCCTTTGCTGGCGATCACGGTGCATGAAGAGTTGGCCAGGGTCGAAGGTTTGCCCGTGGCGGGACTGCGCATGGCGTTGATGTTGTTGATCGCCGTGGTGATTGCCGTGGCGATGAAAATCGTCGGCGTTTTGCTGATTACTTCGTTGTTGATCATCCCGGCGGCTGCGGCACAACGTCACGCCCGCTCGCCGGAACAGATGGCACTGGGCGCGAGCCTGCTGGGCATACTCGCCGTGTGTGGCGGGCTGGCGCTGTCCTGGTTCAAGGACACTCCGGCCGGACCGTCGATTGTTGTGACGGCTGCTGCACTGTTTTTGCTGAGTTTTGTTCTGCCCCGTCGAGGGGTGTAGACTTGCTCGTTTTTTGCGCAAATAGAGAGTCGCAGGAATGAAGTCGTTCGCCTCCCGTTATCTGCTCCTTGTCGCATTTTCTTTGCTGCTGGGCGCTTGCCAAAGCACGCCACCGGCGGCCACCGAGGCCCCGGATGGGCGGGCCACGGCCATTGCACAGCTTGAGCAAAGCCTGGCCAGCAGTGAGTTGGCCACCGCCGAAGGACAATTGGCTGCATTGCAGGCCGAGTCGCCCAACGATCAATCCCTTGAGCAATACCAACGGCAACTGGCCGAAGCCTACTTGCTGCGTAGCCAGATCGTGCTGCAAAAAGGTGATGTGAACGCTGCCGCTACGGCTCTGGCCCGCGCCCGCGCTCTGATGCCCAAGGCGCCGGCGCTGACCGGTGGCGTGAATGGTCCAATCGCTGAAGCCCGTAAGGCTGAACTGGAAAAAGCCGAAGCCGCTCTTAGAGCCGCTGAAGCGATGCCAAAAGCCAAAGTCATCGACCCGACGGCTGAAAGCACCACGGTTGCGCTGAATATCAACGACATGGGCAAGTTGCGTCGTCAACTGGATGCCATCGCCGCCGATGTGGTGAATTACCAGTGTGATGTGAGCATTCAGGCGCCGCGCACCGATGACTATCCGTGGCTGGCTAACTTGCTGACCAAGCGAGTGAAGAAGCTTGATCCGCAGTTTGACTTGAACCTGCAGCGGCAGATTCTGCGCAGTGTTCCGGCGCAGATGGTCTTGAGCCCGCGTAAGCCCTGAAAAAAGATCGCAGCCTGCGGCAGCTCCTACAGAAATCGGTGA
>NZ_JBSVXD010000088.1:0-24512 GCF_054070755.1 Pseudomonas sp. SDO5591_S426
GGAGCGATAGTCGAGATACAAGGAGCTGCCGAAGGCTGCGATCTTTTGATCTTTTCGGCATAACCATTATTCAAAACCAATCTCTACATCCAGGGCATTTCTGTCCGTTCATTTGCGTCCTATCTGGAGAACCCCGTTGATCGGAACTAGATTTCAATCAGCGCCAGACAGGCTCTCTACGACAGGATGGATTCGGCCATGAACAGATTGCTCCGTGTTTTATTGATGATGAAGGTGTTGGTGATGTTGACCCTCGGTAGCTCGGCGGTCTGGGCCGAGTGTGAGGAGCATGAGACTCAGGCTTCCAGCGGGCAGGGGACGCATGGCGAACTGATGATCGCCAAGTCTGAATCCGAGCCGGGCGACAAAGGGCAGGGTGGCGCTGAGGGCGACGATGACTCGACCACCGACGAACCGGACTCCGATGACTCCGACGAAGGCGATAGCCAGACGTAAATCACAGACAAAATAAAACCCCTTCCTCCTGAAATGGAAGGGGTTCAATTAACACAACTCTCTGTGGGAGCTAGCCTGCTGGCGATTGCGGTTTGCCTGTAAACAGAAATGTTGACGGGTATGCCGCTATCGCCAGCAGGCTGGCTCCCACATTGTTATGCCGCGCCGTCGAGGAACTGCTCGGCGTAGTGGCAAGCCACCTGACGACTGTCGAGCAGGCGCAGGGCCGGTTCTTCAGTGCTGCAACGCTCGGTAGCGTACGGGCAACGCTTGTGGAACGCGCAGCCGGGTGGCGGGTTCAGCGGGTTGGGTAACTCGCCGACGATCTTGATTTTCGGTTTGTTCGGGTCCGGGTGAATCGTCGGTGTAGCCGACAACAGTGCCTGGGTGTACGGGTGCAGAGGGCGCTCGTAGATGTCGTTCTTCGGTCCCATTTCCACTGGGCGACCGAGATACATCACCATCACGTCATCGGCAACGTGTTGCACCACCGCCAGGTTGTGGGAGATGAACACGTAGGCAGTGTTGAACTCTTGCTGCAGGTCCATGAACAGGTTCAGCACCTGTGCCTGAATCGATACGTCCAGCGCCGAGGTCGGCTCATCCGCGACCAGCACTTTAGGCTGGAGCATCATTGCTCGGGCCAGGGCGATCCGCTGGCGCTGACCGCCGGAGAACATGTGCGGATAACGCTGGTAGTGCTCAGGACGCAAGCCCACCTGCTTCATCATCGCCTGGACTTTCTCGCGACGTTCGGAGGCCGACAAGTTGGTGTTGATCAGCAGCGGCTCAGCCAACTGGTCGCCGACTTTTTGTCGTGGGTTCAACGAAGCGTAAGGGCTCTGGAACACCATCTGCACGTCTTTGCGCAATTGCTTGCGCTGAGCCTTGTCGGCACCGGCGACTTCCTGGCCGGCGATTTTCAAGGAGCCCGAAGACGGCTCTTCGATCAGGGTCAGGGCGCGGGCCAGGGTGGACTTGCCACAACCCGATTCGCCTACGACAGCGAGGGTCTTGCCGGCTTCCAGTTCAAACGACACACCGTTGAGGGCGCGTACGGTGGCGTGACCCTTGAACATGCCACGGGACACTTCGTAGTGACGGGTCAGGTCGCGGGCGGTAAGTACGACGGCCATTACGCCACCTCCTGGTTCAGCGGGTAGAAGCAGCGGGCGAGGCTGTTGCTTTTCGGGTCAAGGGCCGGCCGCTGCGAGCGGCAGTTGTCCTGCACGTACGGACAGCGCGGCGACAGCAGGCAACCCTGCGGACGGTCGTAGCGACCGGGAACGATGCCCGGCAGGGTCGACAGGCGCGCGGCACCCTGGCTGTGTTCCGGAATCGCCTTGAGCAATGCTTCGCTGTACGGGTGCGCCGGAATGTCGAACAACTGTGGCACCTGACCGACTTCGACGGCCTGGCCTGCGTACATCACGCACACGCGCTGGGCGGTTTCAGCCACGACGGCGAGGTCGTGGGTGATCAGCACCAGGCCCATGTTCTGCTCTTTCTGCAACGCCAGCAGCAGGTCCATGATCTGCGCCTGGATCGTTACGTCGAGAGCCGTGGTCGGTTCGTCGGCGATCAGCAGTTTTGGTTCGCCAGCAATCGCCATGGCAATCGCAACGCGCTGGCTCATGCCGCCGGACAGTTGATGCGGGTAGGCGTCCATACGGCTGGCCGCGCCCGGGATCTCAACTTTTTCCAGCAGTTCGATGGCACGCTTGCGCGCTGCCTTGCCGGACATTTTCAGGTGCAGGCGCAGCACTTCTTCGATCTGGAAACCGACGGTGTAGCTCGGGTTCAGCGCGGTCATCGGGTCCTGGAAGACCATCGACAGGTCTTTGCCGACGATTTGCCGACGCTGCCGGTTGCTCAGCTTGAGCATGTCCTTGCCGTCGAAGCTGAGCGAGTCAGCGGTAACGATGCCGGGATGCTCGATCAGGCCCATCAGCGCCATCATGGTCACGGATTTACCCGAACCCGACTCGCCAACGATGGCCAGCACTTCGCCTTTGTCGACTTTCAGGTCGAGGCCATCGACCACGGGCGTAGCGTTCTTGTCGCCGAAGCGAACGTTGAGATTCTTGATTTCTAACAGTGACATTGGAATCTCCTCAGGCGGCGTTCTTGAGTTTCGGGTCCAGCGCGTCGCGCAGGCCGTCACCCATCAAGTTGATTGCCAGCACGCTGAGCAAAATGGTCAAACCAGGCAGACTGACTACCCACCAGGCGCGTTCGATGTAGTCGCGGGCCGAGGCCAGCATGGTGCCCCACTCAGGGGTTGGCGGTTGTACGCCAAGGCCGAGGAAGCCCAGTGCGGCGGCATCGAGAATTGCCGAGGAGAAGCTCAGGGTTGCCTGAACGATCAGTGGTGCCATGCAGTTAGGCAGCACAGTCACGAACATCAGGCGTGGCAGACCGGCACCGGCCAGGCGCGCGGCGGTCACGTAGTCGCGGTTCAGCTCGCCCATCACCGCAGCGCGGGTCAGACGAACGTAGGACGGCAGGGACACCACGGCGATCGCGATCACGGTGTTGATCAGGCCAGGGCCGAGGATGGCGACGATCGCCACGGCCAGCAGCAGCGACGGCAGGGCCAGCATGATGTCCATCAGACGCATGATGGTCGGGCCGACCGCTTTCGGGAAGAAACCGGCGAACAGACCCAGCAGGATCCCCGGGATCAGCGACATCACCACCGACGACAAGCCGATCAGCAGCGACAGGCGCGAACCCTGGATCAGGCGCGACAGCAGGTCGCGACCCAGTTCATCGGTGCCGAGCAGGAACTGGATCTGCCCACCTTCCAGCCAGGCTGGCGGGGTCAGCAGGAAGTCACGGTACTGCTCGCTCGGATCATGGGGGGCAACCCACGGGGCGAAGATGGCGCAGAAAATCACCAGCAGCATGAACATCAGGCCGGCAACGGCGCCTTTGTTCTTGGAAAACGCTTGCCAGAATTCTTTGTACGGCGACGGATACAGCAGGCTTTGATCCACGGCGGAGGCGGCGGTGGCTACTGAGGATGTTGGAGTGCTCATGGTTATTGACCTCAGCGCTGATGACGGATGCGTGGGTTGGCAAAGCCGTAGAGGATGTCCACTACGAAGTTGACCAGAATCACCAGGCAGGCGATTAACAGGATGCCGTTTTGTACGACTGGGTAGTCCCGGGCGCCGATGGCTTCGATCAGCCATTTGCCGATGCCCGGCCAGGAGAAGATGGTTTCGGTCAGGACCGCACCGGCCAGCAGGGTGCCGACTTGCAGGCCGACCACCGTCAGTACCGGAATCAGCGCGTTACGCAGACCGTGCACGAACACCACGCGCGACGGCGACAGGCCTTTGGCGCGGGCGGTACGGATGTAGTCCTCGCGCAGCACTTCGAGCATCGACGAACGGGTCATCCGCGCGATCACCGCCAGCGGGATGGTGCCGAGCACGATGGCCGGCAGGATCAGGTGGTGCAGCGCATCGAAGAACGCGCCGACGTCATCGGCCAGCAACGTATCGATCAGCATGAAGCCGGTGCGCGGCTCGATGTCGTAGAGCAGGTCGATCCGCCCGGACACCGGGGTCCAGCCCAGGGATACCGAGAAGAACATGATCAGGATCAGGCCCCACCAGAAGATCGGCATCGAGTATCCCGCGAGGGAGATGCCCATCACCCCGTGGTCGAACAGGGATCCTCGCTTGAGTGCCGCGATCACCCCGGCCAGAAGGCCCAGGATACCGGCGAACAACAGCGCGGCCATGGACAGTTCCAGGGTCGCGGGGAAGAGGGAGGTGAACTCGGTCCAGACACTTTCACGGGTACGCAGGGATTCCCCGAGATCGCCGTGGGCCAGTTTGCCGATGTAATCCAGGTACTGGGCATACAGGGGTTTGTTCAGACCTAGGCGTTCCATTGCCTGAGCGTGCATTTCGGGATCGACCCTACGTTCTCCCATCATGACTTCCACGGGGTCGCCAGGGATCATGCGAATCAACGCGAAAGTCAGCAGGGTGATGCCGAAGAACGTGGGGATCAGTAACCCCAGTCGGCGGGCAATAAAACTAAACATCGTGTGTTGTACCTCATCAGCCGGTTAGGCGTGCCCGGCATGCCTGGGTCAGGCACGCCGGGAGTTTTCTTATTTACTTCACCTGGGTGGTGGCGAAGTTATTCGTGGTGAGGGGGCTAATGTGATAACCCTCTACGTTGTTGCGCATTGCGGTGAACATTCTAGTGTGTGCCATGCTGATCCATGGCTGGTCCTGGTTAAAAATAACCTGGGCCTGTTCGTACAGTGCAGCACGCTCGGCCGGGTCGGTTTTTTCGCGGGCCTGATCGATCAGGGCCTGGAATTTGTCATTGCACCAGCGTGCATAGTTTTCGCCGTTCTTCGCGGCTTCGCAACTGAGCATAGGCGTCAGGAAGTTATCCGGGTCGCCGTTGTCGCCCGCCCATCCGGCGGAAACCATGTCGTGCTCGCCGTTTTTCGCGCGCTTGAGCATTTCGCCCCATTCCATCACGCGGATGTCGATCTTGATCCCGACCTTGGCCAGGTCGGCTTGCATCATCTGCGCGCCAAGCATCGGGTTCGGGTTGGTTGCACCGCCTCCGTTGCGGGTGAACAGGGTGAAGGTGGTGCCTTCCGGTACGCCGGCTTCCTTGAGCAGGGCGCGGGCCTTGTCCAAGTCACGGGGCGGGTTCTTCAGACTGTGGTTGTAGCCCAGCAGTGTATCGGGGAACGGGTTGACTGCCGCGGTCGCGTTGCCCTTGCCGAACAGCGCGTTGACAGCCGCTTCCTTGTCGAAGGCGATGTCGATGGCTTTGCGCACCCGAACATCGCTCAGGTACTTGTGCGTGGTGTTGATGGCGATGTACGCGACGGTCATCGCATTCAGTTCATCGACTTTCAGCTTGTCGTCTTTCTTGATGCTCGGGATGTCATCCGGCTTCGGGTACAGCGCGACCTGGCACTCGTTGGCCTTTAGCTTCTGCAGGCGCACGTTGTTGTCGGTGGCGATGGCCAGGATCAGCGCATCAGCCGGAGGCTTGCCGCGGAAGTAATCCGGGTTGGCCTTGAAACGAACCTGGGCGTCCTTGTTGTAGCGCTGGAAGACGAACGGGCCAGTGCCGACCGGCTTGTTGTTCAGGTCGCCGGCCTTGTTGGCCTTGAGCAACTGATCGGCGTACTCGGCGGAGTAGATCGACGAGAAGGCCATGGCGATGTCCGCCAGGAACGGCGCTTCACGACGGGTCAGAGTGAACTTGACCGTGTTGTCGTCGACTTTCTCGACGCTCTTGAGCAGTTCTTTGAAGCCCATGCTTTCAAAGTACGGGAAGCCCACGCTCGACAGTTTGTGCCACGGATGATTCGGGTCCAGCTGACGCTGGAAGCTCCAGACCACGTCGTCGGCATTCATGTCGCGGGTCGGCTTGAAGTATTCGGTGGTGTGAAACTTGACGCCTTTACGTAGATGGAACGTGTAGCTCAGGCCGTCTTCGCTGATGTCCCAGGACTCGGCCAGTGCCGGAATCACTTCGGTGGTACCGGGCTTGAAGTCTGCCAGGCGATTGAAGATGGTTTCGGCCACCGCATCGGCTGTGACTGCAGTCGTGTACTGGACCATGTCGAAGCCTTCGGGGCTGTTTTCGGTACAAACCACCAGGGGTTTGGCCGAGACACCGACAGCGACACTGAGCAACGCAGCCGCGATGGCCGCACGTAGGGGAAGCATTTTCATCAAGAACCCTCTGCAATCGGTTAAAGGACAAAAACCGAACGGCCGATTCATCACTGAATCCGCCGTTCGGCACATGCATTACAGAATGTTGAACGGAACAGTAGTCACGAGACGGAACTCGTTGATGCTGCCGTCGGCCTGGTTTTCGCTGGCGCGGTGGGTGGTGTAGGTCGCGCGGATAGTCGTGGCCTTGAGCGGGCCGCTCTGCACGGCGTACGTAGAACCGATGCCGTATTCGTAGTGGTGCTCGCCGTCCATGTTCTTAACGTCGTAGGCGGTGCCGGTGTAGTGAGTACCGTCGATGCCCCAGCCGCGAGCCTGGTAGATATTGAATTTCAGGCCTGGCACGCCGTATTCGGCCATGTTGAGGCCGTAAGCGATCTGGAAGGATTTCTCATTCGGACCGTTGAAGTCCGACAGCAGGGAGTTGGCCAGGTAGATGCCGTTGGTTTCGTGCAGGTAGTCGAAGTACTCGTTACCGTTCACTTCCTGGTACGAGAAAGTGACAGTGTGAGCCTGGTGAGTCAGGCCGAACGACAGGGAGTAGGTGTCGTTGTCGATCTCACCCATCAACTTTTTGCCTTCGTCGACGGTTTTGTAGTAGTTCAGGCCGGTGGTCAGGCTCAGTACCGAACTGTCGCCCAGTTGGTGAGTGGCGCCGAAGTAGTACTGGTTCCAGAAGTCTTCAGCCTGGGTCGCGTACAGGCTGGTTTGCAGGCTTTTCAGCGGCGCGTAGTTCAGACCCGCTGTGTTTACGTGGTCGGTTTCGGCGTTGATGTTGGAGTATTCGGTGCGGAATTTCGACAGGCTCTGTTCGGTACGTGGTGACACACGGTCGAAGGTGGCCAGGTCGAACGACAGATTGTCGAATTCTTCGCTGTGGATCGCTACACCTTCAAAGCTCGAAGGCAGCGGACGGTTGCCGATAACGTCGACAATCGGGCTGCTGAAATTCATGCGGCCGGCGGTCAGGGTGGTGTTGGAGACACGTGCCTTGACATTGGCCAGACCCAGTTTGCTCCACTGATCCACGGCATCGCCGTTGGAGTGGGCGAGGGTGCGGTTGGAGCCGCCCTTGATGTCTTCGCGGCTGCGATCCAGAGCAATCGCGTTGTACGCGGCGACTTCAGTGCTGAAGCCGACAGTGCCTTGGGTGAAGCCCGAGGTGTAGTTCAGGATGGTGCCCTGAACCCAGTTGATTCGACGCGAGCCGTTCAGTTCTTCACCGTGCCGCTCGTACTTGAAGACGCCGCCGCGCTGCTTGTCTTCGTTGGCGTACCAGTTACGGGTAGTACCCGACAGGCTCTGGCCATCGATAAAACCTTTGGCTTCCGATTGGGAATTGGTACTTGCCAGTTGAGTCGGAACGAAATCCTGGCTGACGCTTTCAGCATGGGCCCCGGCGGTGATGCTGCTGATGGCTAACGCCAGTATCGCGGTGCTGCTCAGTTTCATGGGTAAAGCTCCTTACTTTCTTTTTTTATGCCGGTCTTTTTTGGTGTCCGGCTTTTGGTTTAGAACTCATTTCACGCATCGCAAACGTTTGCTGTAAGCCTTGTGGGCGAATTACGGCAATACGCTTGCGTGAGGGCGCAATGCGCCCCCAGCGTTTTAGCTACACGGTTTTATTTTTCGATGCTGACACCCGAGAACACGTTGCGACCGAACGGGCTGACTTTGAACCCTTCGATTTTGGCGCTCAACGGCTGGTTGACCGTCGAGTGGGCGACCGGCGTGATCGGCACCTGCTGTTTGAGGTACTGCTGCGCCTGTTTGTAGAGCAGGGTGCGCTGGTCGCGGTCGGTCACGACTTTGGCCTGCTTGATCAGCTTGTCGTAAGCCGGATCACACCACATGGAGTAGTTGTTGCCGCCAATGGCGTCGCAGCTGTACAGCGTGCCGAGCCAGTTGTCCGGGTCACCGTTGTCACCGGTCCAGCCGATCAGGCTGATGTCGTGCTCGCCGTTCTTGGTGCGCTTGATGTACTCGCCCCATTCGTAGCTGACGATCTTGACCTTGAGGCCGATCTTCGCCCAGTCAGCCTGGAGCATCTCGGCCATCAACTTGGCGTTCGGGTTGTACGGGCGTTGGACGGGCATGGCCCACAGGGTGATTTCGGTACCTTCTTTCACGCCGGCAGCCTTGAGCAGTTCCTTGGCTTTTTCCGGGTTGTAGGCGGCGTCCTTGATGGTCTCGTCGTAGGACCATTGGGTCGGTGGCATGGCGTTGACCGCCAGTTGCCCCGCGCCCTGGTAAACGGCGTTGAGAATGCCTTGCTTGTTCACCGCCATGTCGAGCGCCTGGCGCACTTCGAGCTGGTCGAACGGCTTGTGGCGCACGTTGTAGGCGATGTAGCCGAGGTTGAAGCCTGGCTTCTCGATCAGTTGCAGTTTTGGGTCGTTCTTCAGCGCAGTGACATCGGCCGGGCGTGGGTGCAAGGTGATCTGGCACTCGTCGGCTTTGAGTTTCTGCACCCGCACCGAAGCGTCGGTGTTGATGGCGAAAATCAGGTTGTCGAGCTTCACGCGGCTCGGGTCCCAGTAGTGCTTGTTGCCGGTGTAACGGATGTTCGAGTCTTTCTGGTAGCTCTTGAACACGAACGGCCCGGTGCCGATCGGCTTCTGGTTGATGTCGCTCGGCTTGCCTTCGGCCAGCAGCTTGTCGGCGTACTCGGCGGAGAGGATCGCGGCGAAGCTCATGGCGATGTTCTGGATGAACGCGGCGTCCACGCTGTTAAGCGTCATGACCACGGTCAACGGCCCGGTCTTTTCGACCTTGGCAATGTTCTTGTTCAGGCTCATGCCGTTGAAGTAGGGGAACTCCGTCGGGTAGGCCTTACGGAAAGGTTGTTGCGGATCGAGCATGCGGTTGAACGTGAACAGCACGTCATCGGCATTGAAGTCGCGGGTCGGTGTGAAGTACTTGGTTGTATGAAACTTCACGCCTGGGCGCAGGTGAAAGGTGTACTTGAGGCCGTCTTCGGAAATATCCCAACTCGTGGCCAGACCCGGTACGACATTGGTCGCGCCTTTTTCAAACTCTGCCAGTCGGTTGTACAGCGGCTCGGCGGCGTCGTTGTCGGTCGCGGTCGTGTACTGCGCCGTGTCGAAACCGGCGGGGCTGCCTTCGGAGCAGAACACCAGGCTGTTATTGGCGGCCTGGCTCATGGAGGTGGCGGCCAACAGACCGGTGCCCAGCAAAGCGGATAAAACCAAGGTATGGCGCATGACGCTCTCTCTTGTTCAGTGTTTTGGCAATGGGCCTTCGTCCCGCTCGGGGACGTGGAGGCCTCATTGGTTTCAAGCCATGACGTGCAGCAAAACCGATAGCCCACGCATGAGCTGGTCGGATCCCGACGGTATAGTCCGTGGGTCCGGCAGTACATGCGAAGAGCCTTACAGACTCGTAGGAAAAGACGACACGTCCTAACGGACTGCTGTAGTCAGCAGACGATTTGGATGTAGGCGAATTCCTGCTTTCTCGGTCGATAAAGTAACGGCGACGTCCAGGACGTCGCCGTTACCCGATCTTATTTGCTGACGCTGACGCCGTAGAAGGAGTTCAAGCCAAACGGGCTGATCTTGAAGTCCTGCACTTCGGCACGCATGGGTTGGAACACCGTCGAGTGAGCGATAGGTGTGTATGGAGCAGCGTCTTTGAGGACGTGTTGCGCCTGCTTGTACAGTTCGGTGCGCTTGGCCTGGTCAGAGGTACGCTTGGCTTCTTTGACGATGCCATCAAACTTCGGATCGCACCATTTGGAGAAGTTGTTGCCGCTCAGCGAATCGCAACCGAACAGCACGTTCAGCCAGTTGTCCGGATCACCATTGTCGCCGCTCCAGCCAATCAGCATTGCTTGCTGTTCGCCGCCTTTGGCGCGTTTGATGTACTCGCCCCATTCGTAGCTCTGGATTTTGACGTTCAGGCCGATCTTCTTCCAGTCGGACTGCAGCATCTCAGCCATCAGCTTGGCGTTCGGGTTGTACGGACGTTGTACCGGCATCGCCCACAGAACGATTTCGGTGCCCTCTTTGACGCCAGCTTCCTTGAGTAGCGCCTTGGCTTTCTCAGGATCGTATTTGGCATCCTTGATCGTGGTGTCGTAGGACCACTGGGTTGGCGGCATGGCGTTGACAGCCAGTTGGCCTGCGCCCTGATAGACAGATTCGATGATCTGTGGCTTGTTGACCGCCATATCCAGCGCTTGACGCACTTTCAGATCGGCCAGCGGGTTTGGAACGGTTTGACCCTTGAGCTGCGGCATCACGTTGTAGGCGATGTAACCCAAGTTGAAGCCGGCCTGGTCAGGCAGCTTCAGGGCCTTGTCTTCGCGCAGCGCCTTCAGGTCGGCCGGGCGAGGGAACAGTGTGATCTGGCACTCGCCCTTTTTCAGCTTCTGGATACGTACCGACGGGTCGGTGGTGATGGCGAAGATCAGGTTGTCGATCTTCACGTCATCAGGCTTCCAGTAGTCCTTGTTCCCGGTGTAGCGGATGTTGGAGTCTTTCTGGTAGCTCTTGAACACGAACGGACCAGTGCCGATCGGCTTCTGGTTGATGTCGGCAGCCTTGCCTTCCTTGAGCAACTGGGCAGCGTACTCGGCGGACTGGACGGAGGCGAAGCTCATGGCCATGTTCTGGATGAACGCAGCATCAACTTCTTTCAGAGTGAACTTGACGGTCTTGTCGTCGACTTTATCGATCTTGGTGATGTTGGTATCCATCCCCATGTCGGTGAAGTACGGGAATTCGGTCGGGTACGCCTTACGGAACGGATCATCCTTGTTAATCATGCGATTAAAGGTGAACAGCACGTCGTCGGCGTTGAAATCACGAGTCGGCTTGAAGTACGGGGTGGTGTGGAACTTGACACCATCACGCAGGTGGAAGGTGTACGTCAGGCCGTCATCAGAGACGTCCCAGCTGGTCGCCAGGCCAGGAATAACGGCGGTGCCGCCGCGCTCGAACTGAGTCAGGCGGTTGAACATGGTTTCTGCAGAGGCGTCGAAGTCGGTTCCGGTGGTGTATTGACCTGGATCGAAACCGGCCGGGCTCCCTTCGGAGCAGAACACCAGATTGGTCGCAGCTTGAGCGAACGGTGCGGCGGCTAACAAGCTAGCGCCGACTAAAAACGGAATGACCGCTTGTTTAAGCATGGTGGCCTCATGATTTGTTGTCATTTTTTAATTTTGAGGACGACCTCGTGAGTCGTGCCTGCGGATACTTATGCAGGGGGCATACCCAATGCAAGATCTTGAGCGACTACAGGTCTTAAACGGTGGCACGAACGTACCTTAATGTCGCATATGTATAATTTTTGACGCATTTGACCGTTTGCGCGGCGTTTTTGCAGTGCAATCGTCGCACTTTTATGGTGCATTAAAGCGTGGGGCTGCCCGCGCGTGGGGCGGGGTGTTACCTATTTATACCCCGTCCTGTGGGGGTGGGTAGGGGTTAAATGGGAGTGGTTATTGTTGCACTCGTTTTGGTCGAAGGTCGGCAGTTGTACCAAGTGCAACTGATGTCGTTTTTCAGGGGTATTCCTGTCCGTTTCCAGAATCAGCATAGACGCAGTTTGCAAAAAAAAAGGCGACCACCGGAGTGATCGCCTTTTTTCGCCTGCGGGTTACCGATTAAGGCATCAGCACTTCAATCGAACCGTCAGCCGTCATGCTGACCTGGCTGGTACCGGCTTCCACTTCCGGGGTCACCGGGGCAGCGCCGTCCATGCTCGCAGCTTTCATCATCATCGGCGCGCGCATATAGGGCTGCGGGTAGCCGTTGCTGTTGAAGTTCAGATTGACGATTTTGTAGCCCTTGCCACCCAGTGCGTCGGTCGCCAGTTGCGCGCGAGCCTTGAAGGCGCTCACGGCTTCCTTGAGCAGGGTGTCTTCACTGGCCTTGCGGGTTGGCGTGGCGATGGCGAAGTCCATGCCGCCCATCTTCAGGTCGGTGAGCAGTTCGCCGGTCAGCTTCGACAGTGCGGCGAAATCGGTGCTTTCCAGGCGCAACTCGGCGCGTTCACGCCAGCCAGTGATTTTCTGGCCCTTGGCGTCGTAGATCGGGTAGCTGTTACGGCTGCCCTGGCGCAGGGTGATGTCCTTGACTTGCTTGGCCTGGGCCAGCGCCTTGTTCATGGTGGTGCTGACGTCGGCGGCGAGTTTGGCCGGGTCGGTGTTTTGCTCTTCGGTGTACAGGGTCACGATCATCAGGTCGCGAGCCACTTCCTGGCTGACTTCGGCGCGCAGGGAAATCTGGTTGTAATGAAGCTCGTCGGCAGCCAGGGCCGGGAGGCTGGCGACGGTGCCAACGCTCAGGGCGAGAAGGGCGGCGCTGCGGCGGAATGTGTGCATGAAAGCTCCTAAAGTGGTGCGCAGGTTTTTGTCCGAGCCTGCGTGAAACCATCAGACTCTAGCTTTAATGATCCGGTTCGCACAGTTACAACTTCTATACAGATCGAAGGTGACCGCTGCGCGGTCAATCGCGGGCAAGCCTTGCTCCTACAGTTCTGATTCGGTCAAAGGATTGATTTACGACGCGGGCCTGTAGGAGCAAGGCTTGCCCGCGATGGCGGCCACACAGGCGCAGCAAACCTTCTTTGGCATGTGGTCGTTTGCCGCACTTTCGCTTCTGAAGGCGCCGCTTGGTTATACTCCCTGCGATCCGCCTGGAGCGCTCATCAGGAGAGCTCATGCTCGCCCCCGTTCAAATCACTTCCGCCACTCGCCAGAACCTCTGGCGGCTGACTTTCATCCGTACTTTGGTGCTGGCCGCCCAAGCCGGTTCCGTGGGCCTGGCCTACTGGCTCGAATTGCTACCGCTGCCCTGGTTCCAACTGGCCGCGACCCTTGGTTGCTCGATGCTGCTGTGTGCGTTCACGGCGATTCGACTGCGCACTTCGTGGCCGGTCACCGAGCTTGAATACGCCGTGCAACTGGCCTGCGACCTGTTTATCCACAGTGCCTTGCTGTATTTCTCCGGCGGTTCGACCAACCCCTTCGTCTCTTATTACCTGGTGCCGCTGACCATCGCCGCCGTGACATTGCCGTGGCGTTATTCGGTGATTTTGTCGGGCATCGCGCTGACGATGTACACCTTGCTGCTGGCGCGCTTCTATCCGCTGCAAACCTTCCCGATCGCCCGGGAAAACCTGCAGGTGTACGGGATGTGGTTGAGCTTCGCGCTTGCGGCGGCGGTGATCACTTTCTTCGCCGCGCGCATGGCTGAAGAGCTGCGCCGTCAGGAAGAGCTGCGAGCGATCCGTCGCGAAGAAGGCCTGCGTGATCAGCAGCTGTTGGCCGTGGCCACGCAAGCAGCAGGCGCCGCCCATGAACTGGGCACGCCGCTGGCAACCATGAGCGTGCTGCTCAAGGAGATGCGTCAGGACCATCACGACCCGATGTTGCAGGACGACCTGAGCGTGCTGCAGGATCAGGTCAAGCTGTGTAAAGAGACGTTGCAGCAACTGGTGCGCGCCGCCGAGGCCAATCGCCGGTTGGCGGTGGAGATGCAGGACGTCACCGACTGGCTCGACGAAGCGCTCAATCGCTGGCACCTGATGCGCCCGGAAGCCAGCTATCGCTTTCAGCGCCTCGGCCAGGGCACCGTGCCGCGCATGGCACCACCGCCGGACCTGACCCAGGCGTTGCTGAATTTGCTGAACAACGCGGCGGACGCCTGTCCCGAGGGTCTGCAAGTGACCCTGGACTGGAACGCCGAGGATTTGACCATCAGCATCCGCGACCACGGTGCCGGTGTGCCGCTGGCCATTGCCGAGCAGATCGGCAAGCCGTTTTTTACCACCAAGGGCAAAGGCTTCGGCCTGGGCCTGTTTTTGAGCAAGGCCAGCGTGACACGCGCCGGCGGCTCAGTGAAACTCTATAGTCATGAAGAAGGCGGCACGCTCACCGAGCTGCGCCTGCCTCACGGCGCCCGAGGAGACGAACATGAGTGACGAAATCCAAGTCGAAGGCGAAGAGCTGCCGCATTTGCTGCTGGTCGACGATGACGCGACCTTTACCCGCGTGATGGCCCGCGCCATGGCTCGCCGGGGTTTCCGTGTGAGCACGGCCGGTTCCGCCGAAGAAGGCCTGGCGCTGGCTCAGGCTGATCTGCCGGATTACGCCGCACTGGACCTGAAAATGGACGGCGACTCGGGCCTGGTGCTGCTGCCCAAGTTGCTGGAAATGGACCCGGAAATGCGCGTGGTGATCCTCACCGGTTATTCGAGCATTGCCACCGCCGTCGAAGCGATCAAGCGCGGCGCCTGCAACTACCTGTGCAAACCGGCCGACGCCGACGACGTATTGGCCGCGCTGCTGTCCGAACACGCCGACCTCGACAGCCTGGTGCCGGAAAACCCGATGTCCGTGGACCGCTTGCAGTGGGAACACATCCAGCGCGTGCTGACCGAGCACGAAGGCAACATCTCCGCCACTGCCCGCGCCCTGGGCATGCACCGCCGCACGCTGCAGCGCAAACTGCAGAAACGCCCCGTTCGCCGCTGAACCTGCGCTGAACGAATGCGGGCCGCTCCTCGCGACAAACCGGACCGATCATCTATGATCGGTTCGTGCGTGTACTTTTCTCTATCGAGCCTTATCCATGAATCAGAACGCTGAGTACTCCGCGGTCAACGATGCTGTGCGCGGGCAGTTTTTTCGCAAAGTGTGGGCGATGATCACGCCTTATTGGCAGAGTGAAGAGAAGGTCAAGGCCTGGACGCTGTTGATCGCGGTGATTGCGCTGTCGCTGATCAGCGTGGGGATCTCGGTGTGGTTCAACACCTGGTACAAGGATTTCTACAACGCGCTGCAACAGAAGGACGAAGCTGCATTCTGGCGGCTGATTCTGTACTTCTGCGCAATTGCGGCGGTGGCGATTGTCGGCGCGGTGTACCGCCTCTACCTCACTCAGATGTTGACGATTCGCTGGCGGGCCTGGCTCACTGAAAAGCATTTTTCCCGTTGGCTCAGTGACAAGAATTACTACAAGCTGGAGCAGGGCGGTTACACCGATAACCCGGACCAGCGGATTTCCGAAGACCTCAACAACTTCACCTCCAACACCCTCGAACTGGGTATCGGGCTGCTGCGCAATATCGTCAGCCTGGTGTCGTTCTCGATCATTCTGTGGGGCGTGTCGGGCAGTATCGAAGTCTTCGGTATTACCATTCCCGGCTACATGTTCTGGTGCGTGCTGGTTTACGCGGTGGTCGGCAGCTGGTTGACGCATTTGATCGGTCGTCGCTTGATCGGCCTGAACAACCAACAACAGCGCTTCGAAGCCGACCTGCGTTTCTCCATGGTGCGGATTCGTGAGAATGCCGAAAGCATCGCGTTGTACAACGGCGAACCGAACGAAAACCGCCGGTTGAGCGGCCGCTTCGGTATGGTCTGGCATAACTTCTGGGACATCATGAAGGTGTCCAAGCGCTTGACGTTCTTCACCGCCGGTTACAGCCAGGCGGCCATCATTTTCCCGTTCATCGTGGCTGCGCCGCGTTACCTCTCGGGCAAGATCGAACTCGGTGAGTTGATGCAAATCAGCTCGGCGTTCGGCAACGTGCAGGAAAGTTTCAGCTGGTTTATCAGTGCCTATCAAAGCCTCGCTTCATGGCGTGCCACCTGCGATCGTCTGCTCAGCTTCCGTCAGGCCATGACCGACAACGAGGAGCGCGCACCGGCCATCGACGTGCAGAACACGGGCTCGGCCTTGAAGATGCACAACCTTGGCCTGGATCTCGCTGACGGCCGTCACTTGCTGACCAATGCCGACTTGACCGTGGAAGAGGGCGAGCGCGTGATGCTCAGCGGCCGTTCCGGCAGCGGCAAGTCGACGCTGTTGCGGGCGATGGGGCACTTGTGGCCCGCAGGCCACGGCAGCATTCGCCTGCCGGCGGCGCGGTATCTTTTCCTGCCGCAAAAACCGTATTTGCCGATCGGCACATTGCGTGAGGCGCTGAGTTATCCACAGGCCGGCGATACGTATCCTAACGAGCGTTACGCACACGTCCTGGAAACCTGCCGCTTGCCGCATCTGGTGGGGCGTCTCGACGAAGCCAACCACTGGCAGCGCATGCTCTCGCCGGGTGAGCAGCAACGCCTGGCCTTTGCCCGCGCGCTGCTGTATGCGCCGCAATGGCTGTACATGGACGAAGCGACTTCGGCGATGGACGAAGAGGATGAGGCGTCGCTGTACCAGGCGCTGATCGATGAGTTGCCGGGACTGAGCATTGTCAGCGTCGGGCATCGCAGCAGTCTCAAGCGCTTCCATCCACGGCATGTGCGGATCGAGAACGGCCATTTGGTGGACCAGACCGTGACCGCATAAACAATGAAAAAAACTGTGGGAGCGAGCTTGCTCGCGATGGCTGACTGACATTCAACGACGATGTTGCCTGACAGATTGTCATCGCGAGCAAGCTCGCTCCCACAGGGGATAGTGGTCACTGGTGATCGTACAACCGCGTTGCGCTATGATGCGGTTTCAGCAGCCGAACTTTTCGAGACAGATGTTCACCATGGAAAACCTGAACGACGCACCACGCCTACCTCGCAAGCGCCGCAGCCTCGCTCAGGAACTGGTGACGGTGCTGTCCGAGCAGATCCGCGACGGTCACCTCAAGCGTGGCGACAAGTTGCCCACCGAGTCGGCGATCATGGATGCCCATGGCGTCAGCCGCACGGTGGTGCGCGAAGCGATCTCCCGTTTGCAGGCGGCAGGGCAGGTGGAAACCCGCCACGGCATCGGCACTTTCGTGCTGGATACGCCGAGCCCAAGTGGTTTCCGCATCGACCCGGCAACCGTGGTGACCTTGCGTGATGTGCTGGCGATTCTGGAATTGCGCATCAGCCTCGAAGTGGAATCCGCCGGCCTTGCCGCCCAACGTCGCAGTTCCGAGCAGTTGGCGTTGATGCGTGCGGCGCTGGATGCACTGAACGAAAGCGTCTCCCACGCCAGCGATGCCGTGGCGTCGGACTTCCAGTTCCACCTGCAGATTGCGCTGTCGACCGGCAACCGCTACTTCACTGACATCATGACGCACCTGGGCACCAGCATCATTCCGCGCACCCGTCTCAACTCCGCGCGGTTGGCCCATGACGATCAGCAGCACTACATGAATCGCCTGAGCCGTGAGCACGAAGAAATCTACGACGCCATCGCCCGCCAGGATTCCGATGCGGCGCGTGCGGCCATGAGATTGCACCTGACCAACAGCCGTGAGCGGTTGCGTCATGCGCATGAAGAGGCTGAGGCGCAGCGCGGATAAGCAATCCGCCCTGCGTCATCTATCACCTGAATTACCGGTATCGCTAGCAGGCTGGCTCCACAGTGGATCTCGCCACACTGAAGATCCCTGTGGGAGCGAGCTTGCTCGCGATAGGGCCGTAAGCCATAAAACAAATCTGCAGTTATCCCAAATCTTCCGACAACGTATCTCTCAAACTACCGTTTATCACGGCGCTCGCAACTCTCCTCCCTCCGCTGAAACCCGCTAAAAATCTGATTCACAGCGTTTCTTGTCGAACAATTTTCACCCCCAGCGATGAAATGCAGTTGACGGTTGTATTTTAAGTTGTACGATGACCTACAACTTCAGCGCAGGCTGAACAGTCATTTCACACAAACGTCGCAACTCAGGGTGTTCGAATAATGAATCCACAAGAACTGAAGTCCATCCTCTCTTCCGGTCTGCTGTCTTTCCCGGTTACCGATTTCAATGCACAGGGCGATTTCAACCGCGCTGGCTACATCAAACGTCTCGAATGGCTGGCCCCATACGGCGCCTCGGCTCTGTTCGCCGCAGGCGGCACCGGTGAGTTCTTCTCTCTGGCGGCCAGCGAATATTCGGAAATCATCAAGACTGCCGTCGACACTTGCGCCACCAGCGTGCCAATCCTGGCCGGCGTGGGCGGTTCGACCCGTCAAGCCATCGAGTACGCGCAGGAAGCCGAACGTCTGGGCGCCAAAGGCCTGTTGCTGCTGCCGCACTACCTGACCGAAGCCAGCCAGGACGGCGTTGCCGCCCACGTTGAAGCCGTGTGCAAATCGGTCAACATCGGCGTCGTGGTCTACAACCGTAACGTCTGCCGCCTGACCGCGCCGCTGCTGGAACGTCTGGCCGAGCGCTGCCCTAACCTGATCGGCTACAAGGATGGCCTGGGCGATATCGAGTTGATGGTGTCGATCCGTCGCCGCCTCGGTGATCGTTTCAGCTACCTGGGCGGCTTGCCGACCGCTGAAGTCTACGCCGCTGCCTACAAGGCGCTGGGCGTACCGGTTTACTCCTCGGCGGTGTTCAACTTCATCCCGAAAACCGCGATGGACTTCTACCACGCGATCGCTCGCGAAGATCACGCCACCGTCGGCAAGATCATCGACGACTTCTTCCTGCCGTACCTGGACATCCGCAACCGCAAGTCTGGCTATGCAGTGAGCATCGTCAAGGCCGGGGCAAAAATTGCCGGCTATGACGCAGGCCCTGTGCGGGCACCGCTGACCGATCTGACTGGCGAAGAGTACGAAATGCTCGCCGCGCTGATCGACAAGCAGGGTGCGCAGTAACACATCCGTTTAAGTAAGGCCGCTGAGCAATCAGCGGCCTTTTGCGTGAGGAGATCTCAAAGTGGCAGATGCAAAGCGTTTCGATAACTACATCAATGGTGAATGGGTTGCCGGTGGCGATTACTCGGCCAACATCAACCCGTCCGAGCTGAGCGACACCATCGGCGACTACGCCAAGGCTGACCTGGCTCAGGTCAACGCCGCCATCGATGCTGCCCGTGCCGCATTCCCGGCGTGGTCCACTTCCGGCATTCAGGCGCGTCATGATTCGCTGGATAAAGTCGGCACTGAAATCCTTGCCCGTCGCGAAGAACTCGGCACCCTGCTGGCTCGCGAAGAGGGCAAGACCCTACCCGAAGCCATCGGCGAAGTGACCCGCGCCGGCAACATCTTCAAGTTCTTCGCCGGTGAATGCCTGCGTCTGTCCGGCGACTATCTGCCGTCGGTGCGTCCGGGCGTCAACGTCGAAGTCACTCGCGAAGCCTTGGGCGTGGTTGGTCTGATCACCCCGTGGAACTTCCCGATTGCCATTCCTTCGTGGAAAATCGCCCCGGCCCTGGCCTACGGCAACTGCGTCGTGCTCAAGCCTGCTGACCTGGTGCCGGGTTGCGCCTGGGCGCTGGCGGAAATCATCTCCCGCGCAGGCTTCCCGGCCGGCGTGTTCAATCTGGTCATGGGCAGCGGTCGTGTGGTGGGCGATGCACTGGTGCACAGCCCGAAAGTCGACGGTATCAGCTTCACCGGTTCCGTGGGCGTTGGTCGTCAGATCGCCGTCAGCTGCGTGTCGCGTCAGGCCAAAGTCCAGTTGGAAATGGGCGGCAAGAACCCGCAGGTCATTCTCGACGACGCTGACCTCAAGCAAGCGGTCGAGTTGTCGGTGCAGAGCGCGTTCTACTCCACCGGTCAGCGTTGCACGGCGTCGAGCCGCTTCATCGTTACTGCCGGGATTCACGACAAGTTCGTTGAAGCCATGGCCGAGCGCATGAAGTCGATTAAGGTCGGCCACGCGCTGAAAGCCGGCACCGACATCGGCCCGGTGGTTTCCCAGGCCCAGCTTGAACAGGACATGAAGTACATCGACATCGGCCAGTCCGAAGGTGCACGTCTGGTCAGCGGCGGTGGTCTGGTGACCTGCGATACCGAGGGTTATTTCCTCGCGCCAACCCTGTTTGCCGACAGCGAAGCGTCGATGCGTATCAGCCAGGAAGAGATCTTTGGCCCAGTGGCCAACATCGTCCGCGTGGCCGATTACGAAGCTGCCCTGGCCATGGCCAACGACACCGAATTCGGTCTGTCGGCGGGCATCGCTACCACGTCCTTGAAGTACGCCAACCACTTCAAGCGCCACTCCCAGGCCGGGATGGTGATGGTCAACCTGCCGACCGCCGGCGTGGATTACCACGTTCCGTTCGGTGGCCGTAAAGGTTCATCCTATGGATCACGTGAGCAAGGTCGCTATGCGCAAGAGTTCTACACGGTCGTGAAGACCTCCTACATCGGTTGATTCACCGCAATACCCCTGTAGGAGCTGCCGCAGGCTGCGATCTTTGCTTTTAAAGATCAAAAGATCGCAGCCTCGTTTCACTCGACAGCTCCTACAGGGAATATCCAAAGATTCACCCGCGCATAAAAATAATTTGTGGGAGTACATCTACATGCAATCGACCCAGAAGCCGACTCACGTCCGCTATTTGATCCTGCTCATGCTGTTTCTGGTGACCACGATCAACTACGCCGACCGGGCTACCATCGCAATCGCCGGCTCCAGCCTGCAAAAAGACCTCGGCATCGACGCCGTTACCCTCGGCTATATCTTCTCCGCATTCGGTTGGGCCTACGTGGCCGGGCAAATTCCCGGTGGCTGGTTGCTGGACCGTTTTGGTTCGAAAAAAATCTACGCACTGAGCATCTTCACCTGGTCGCTGTTCACCGTGCTGCAGGGTTATGTCGGCGAGTTCGGCATGTCCACGGCCGTGGTTGCGCTGTTCATGCTGCGCTTCCTGGTAGGCCTGGCCGAAGCGCCATCCTTCCCCGGCAACGCACGTATCGTGGCGGCCTGGTTCCCGACCGCTGAACGCGGCACCGCCTCGGCGATCTTCAACTCAGCGCAATACTTTGCCACCGTGTTGTTCGCACCGCTGATGGGCTGGATCGTCTACAGCTTCGGCTGGCAGCACGTGTTCATCGTCATGGGCGTGATCGGCATCATCTTCTCCGGCATCTGGTTGAAAGTGATCTACAGCCCGCGCCAGCACCCGATGATCAACGATGCCGAGTTCAAGCACATCGCCGACAACGGCGGCATGGTCGACATGGACCAGGACAAGGGCAAAGGCAAAAAAGCCGATGGCCCGAAATGGGACTACATTCGTCAGCTGCTGACCAACCGCATGATGCTCGGCGTGTACCTGGGCCAATACTGCATCAACGGCATCACCTACTTCTTCCTGACCTGGTTCCCGGTGTACCTGGTGCAAGAACGCGGCATGACCATCCTCAAGGCCGGTTTCATCGCCTCGTTGCCGGCGATCTGCGGCTTCATTGGTGGTGTGCTGGGCGGGGTAATCTCCGACTACCTGCTGCGCAAAGGCCATACACTGACCTTCGCCCGCAAGGCGCCGATTATTGCTGGCCTGTTGGTTTCCAGCAGCATTGTGGCCTGTAACTACGTGGATGTTGAATGGATGGTCGTCGGCTTCATGGCCCTCGCATTCTTCGGCAAAGGCGTGGGCGCATTGGGCTGGGCCGTGGTGTCCGATACTTCGCCGAAGCAGATCGCCGGTCTGAGCGGTGGCTTGTTCAACACCTTCGGTAACATCGCTTCGATCACCACCCCGATCGTGATCGGCTACATCATCAGCTCCACCGGTTCGTTCAAATGGGCGTTGGTATTCGTCGGTTGCAACGCACTGGTCGCGGTGTTCAGCTATCTGGTCATCGTTGGTCCGATCAAGCGTGTGGTGCTCAAAGAGCCACCGGTCAACGGTCCTGAAACCAACAACAAATTGTCTCAAGCGCATTCCTGAGGAGCGGCGTCATGCAGTTGATTGAACATTCCGACTCGCCGCGCTACATCCGCCTGCACGAGCGGGACAACGTGGTGATCGTGGTCAATGATCAGGGCGTCCCGGCCGGTACCGAGTTTGCGGATGGCCTGGTCACCGTGGACTTCGTGCCACAGAGCCACAAGGTCACCCTGGAAGACATTCCCGAGGGTGGCCAGGTGATTCGTTACGGCCAGGTCATTGGCTACGCCTTGCAGCCGATTCCACGCGGCAGTTGGGTCAAGGAAGATCAACTGCGCATGCCGACCGCGCCACCGTTGGATAGCTTGCCGCTGTCCACCGAAGTGCCGGCCGCGCCAGCACCGCTGGAAGGCTTCACCTTCGAGGGTTATCGCAATGCCGACGGCACCGTTGGCACGCGCAACATTCTCGGTATTACCACCACTGTGCAGTGCGTCACCGGCGTGCTGGATCACGCGGTCAAGCGCATCAAGGACGAGTTGCTGCCCAAGTACCCGCACGTCGATGACGTAGTGGCGCTGACCCACAGCTACGGCTGTGGCGTGGCGATCACCGCGACGGACGCGTACATCCCGATTCGCACCGTGCGCAATTTGGCGCGCAACCCGAATCTGGGCGGCGAGGCTCTGGTGATCAGTCTGGGCTGCGAGAAATTGCAGGCCGGGCAGGTGATGCATGAGAACGACAGCTCGGTGGACTTGAGTGAGCCATGGCTGTACCGCCTGCAGGATTCCAGCCACGGTTTCACCGAGATGATCGAACAGATCATGGAACTGGCCGAAACCCGTTTGAAGAAGCTCGATCAACGTCGCCGGGAAACCGTGCCGGCGTCCGAGCTGATCCTCGGCATGCAGTGCGGCGGCAGCGATGCGTTCTCCGGCATCACCGCCAACCCGGCGCTGGGCTATGCCTCGGATCTGTTGCTGCGCGCGGGCGCGACGGTGATGTTTTCCGAAGTCACCGAAGTGCGCGACGCGATCTACCTGCTGACTTCTCGGGCGCAAACCAAGGAAGTCGCGCAGGAACTGGTACGGGAAATGGACTGGTACGACCGTTATCTCGCCAAGGGTGAAGCGGATCGCAGCGCCAACACCACGCCGGGCAACAAGAAGGGCGGGTTGTCGAACATTGTCGAGAAGTCGCTGGGTTCGATCGTCAAGTCCGGCAGCAGCGCGATCAGCGGCGTGCTCGGTCCTGGCGAGCGCTTCAAGGAAAAAGGCCTGATCTTCTGCGCGACCCCGGCCAGCGACTTTGTCTGCGGGACGTTGCAGCTGGCGGCCGGGATGAACCTGCACGTGTTCACCACCGGGCGTGGCACGCCTTACGGTTTGGCCATGGCGCCGGTGGTGAAGGTGTCGACCCGGACCGAACTGGCGCAACGCTGGCCGGACCTGATCGACATCGACGCGGGCCGAATCGCTACCGGGCGCGCTTCCATCGAGGAGCTTGGCTGGGAGTTGTTCCACTACTACCTGGACGTGGCCAGCGGCAAGCAGCAGACGTGGGCGGAAAAGCACAAGCTGCATAACGACATCACCTTGTTCAATCCGGCGCCGATCACGTAAGACCGCGTTATCGTTTATCGCTGGCAAGCCAGCTCCCACAGAGGGCTTCTTTGTTGCACAAATGGTGTGAACACTGAAGATCACTGTGGGAGCTGGCTTGCCAGCGATGGCGATCTGGCAGGCGCCGAAGTTCTCAGTGGCTTATCATTAGCCCCCTAACGACGCCCACCCCAAGGTCCTCCCGGCATGCTGGCAATTTTCCTCGAAACCCTGAACATCACCGCACCGGTGTTCGCCATGCTGTTTCTCGGGGTTTTGCTCAAACGCATCGACTGGATCAACGACAACTTCATCCACACCGCGTCGTCCCTGGTGTTCAACGTCACCATGCCGGCGTTGCTGTTTCTGGGCATCCTGCATGCCGACCTGCACGCCGCGCTGCAACCGGCGCTGCTGATTTATTTCTCCCTCGCGACCCTGGTGTGCTTTGCCATTGCCTGGGGCTGGGCGATTTTCAAGTGCCCGCGCGAAGACCGCGGAATCTACACTCAGGGTGCCTTTCGCGGTAACAACGGCGTGATTGGCTTGGCACTGGCGGCCAGTATGTACGGCGATTACGGGATTTCCCTCGGGGCGATTCTCGCGGCGCTGGTGATCCTGTTCTACAACACGCTCTCGACTATTGTGCTGGCGGTGTACAGCCCGGTGATCAAGTCTGATCCGTGGAGCATCTGCAAAAGCGTCATGGTCAATCCGTTGATCATCAGCGTGATTGCGGCGGCACCGTTTGCGTACTTCAAAATCGGCCTGCCGGGATGGCTGGAGACGTCCGGCCAGTATCTGGCGCAAACCACTTTGCCGCTGGCGTTGATCTGCATCGGCGGCACGCTGTCGCTGGCGGCGATGCGCAAAAGCGGTTCGATGGCGCTTAGTTCAAGCCTGGTGAAAATGCTCGGCCTGCCGATTCTGGCGACGCTCGGTGCGTGGCTGTGGGGTTTTCGTGGTGCGGAGTTGGGGATTCTGTTTCTGTACTTCGGCAGCCCGACCGCCGCGGCCAGTTTCGTCATGGCCCGGGCGGCCGATGGCAATCATGAACTGGCGGCGGCGATCATCGTGATCACCACGCTGATGGCTGCGGTGACTACCAACATCGGGATCTTTTTGTTGCAGTGGGGTGGGTGGATCTGAAAATCAAAAGATCGCAGCCTGCGGCAGCTCCTACAGGAG
>NZ_JBSVXD010000089.1:0-24438 GCF_054070755.1 Pseudomonas sp. SDO5591_S426
CTTTTGATTTTGGATTTTAAGATCAAAAGATCGCAGCCTTCGGCAGCTCCTACAGGGGGCGCGATTAATTTGTCAGTTTCAAAACCCGTATTCATGAGGAGAGCGCGCGTGTCGCCAAGCCTGTTCCGACGATAACCATCAGCCCGCTGTGCGTTTTCTGTTTCGCCCTTTTTTCGGCTGCTATTTATTACAGGCCCAGGTTCATGCCCGAATACGTCAATTGGCTTCGTCACGCTTCGCCTTACATCAACGCCCACCGCGATTGCACCTTTGTCGTCATGCTGCCCGGCGACGGCGTTGAACATCCGAACTTCGGCAATATCGTCCACGACCTGGTGCTGTTGCACAGCCTGGGTGTGCGGCTGGTGCTGGTTCACGGTTCCCGTCCGCAAATCGAAACGCGCCTCGCTGCGCGCGGCCTGACCCCGCATTACCACCACGGCATGCGCATCACCGATGCAGCGACGTTGGAGTGTGTGATCGACGCGGTCGGCCAGTTGCGCATCGCCATTGAAGCGCGCCTGTCGATGGACATGGCGTCCTCGCCGATGCAGGGCTCGCGCCTGCGGGTGGCCAGCGGCAATCTGGTGACGGCGCGGCCGATCGGCGTGCTCGAAGGCGTCGATTACCACCACACCGGCGAAGTGCGCCGGGTCGACCGCAAAGGCATCAATCGTTTGCTGGATGAGCGCTCCATCGTGCTGCTATCGCCATTGGGTTACTCGCCGACCGGTGAAATCTTCAACCTCGCCTGCGAAGACGTCGCCACCCGCGCGGCCATCGACCTGGGCGCGGACAAGCTGCTGCTGTTCGGCGCCGACCTGGGCTTGATCGACGAAAACGGACGGCTGGTGCGTGAGTTGCGCCCGCAACAGGTGCCGGCGCATTTGCAGCGTCTGGGCAGCAACTATCAGGCGGAACTGCTGGATGCCGCCGCCGAAGCGTGCCGTGGCGGCGTGGCGCGCAGCCATATCGTCAGCTATGCCGAGGACGGCGCACTGCTGACCGAACTGTTCACCCGCGACGGTGGCGGTACGTTGGTAGCGCAAGAGCAGTTCGAAGTGGTGCGCGAAGCGGCCATCGAAGACGTTGGTGGATTGTTGGATTTGATCAGCCCGCTGGAAGAGCAGGGCATTCTGGTGCGGCGTTCCCGCGAAGTGCTGGAGCGAGAAATCGAGCAGTTCAGCGTGGTCGAGCGCGAAGGCATGATCATCGCCTGCGCGGCGCTGTATCAGATTGCCGATTCGGATGCCGGGGAGCTGGCGTGCCTGGCGGTGAACCCGGAGTATCGCCACGGCGGTCGTGGCGATGAGTTGCTGGAGCGTATCGAAACCCGTGCCCGGGCGCAGGGCCTGAAGACCTTGTTCGTCCTCACCACCCGCACGGCGCATTGGTTCCGTGAGCGTGGCTTCGTGCCGAGTAGTGTTGATCGCCTGCCGTCGGCGCGGGCGTCGCTGTACAACTATCAGCGTAATTCGAAGATCTTCGAAAAAGCCTTGTAGCTTGATCGTTCCCACGCTCTGCGTGGGAACGCCTCTACGGACGCTCCGCGTTCGGCTATTGTTGGGACGCGGAGCGTCCCGGGCTGCATTCCCACGCAGAGCGTGGGAACGATCATGACCGGAGCAGCGGGTTATTCCTGCACAAACTTCGCGCTGACATACGGCGAGTAATCCGGCAGCACCGTCTCAACCTTCCCCTGTTCCTTCAAGAACTTCGCCGTCTCGCCAATCGCCTTGGCCGTGCCGCCATCCAGCAGTGCGCTGGTCAGTTGCGCCTTGGCATCCGGGAACGCGGAACCAGCCAGCAATTCCGGCACATCGGCAGCGTTGGCACCGGTCAATTTGGCGATTTTCTGTACAGGTACCGAATCGGCGGTCCAGGTGTCTTTGTGCGCTGCATAGTCGGCGAACGAGTCCAGGGTGACCTTGGCGAATTTGGCGATTACCTCCGGATGCTTCTCGGCGTAGTCCTTGCGCGCCACCCAGACTTCGAAGGTCGGCGCGCCCCATTGGCCGACCTGCGCGGCATCGGTCAAGGTCTTGCCAGTCTTGCGAATTTCCCCCAGCGCGGGCGACCAGACGAACGCGCCATCAATGTCCCCGCGTTTCCACGCGGCGGCGATTTCCGCCGGTTGCAGGTTCACCACGTTGACTTTCGACGCGTCCAGGCCCCAATGCTTCAGCGCACCCAGCAAACTGTAATGAGAAGTTGATACAAACGGCGTGGCGATGGTCTTGCCGATCAGATCTTGCGGTTTTTCGATGCCGCTGCCATTGCGCACCACCAGCGCTTCGGCCGCGTTGATCTGGGCAGAGACGATGAACGCGACAATCGGCAAATTACGCGAAGCCGCTGCGGCCAAAGGGCTGGAGCCGAGGTTGCCGATCTGCACATCGCCGGACGCAATGGCAGTGACCACTTCCGGGCCGCTGTTGAAGCGTCGCCAGTCGATTTTCTCGCCGATGGTTTTTTCGTACAGGCCATCCGCCTGGGGGACTTTGCTGGGGTCGATACCGGTCTGGTAGCCAACCGTGAGGCTCGTCGCGTGGGCCGATAGAGAATAAATCAGCGACACACAAACTGTAACAATTGATCTGGATAGTGCGCGTTTGGTCGACATGGAGTGGCCTTTTGAGATGGATATGTTTCCGAATTGCTTCAGAAACTAATCGATCTAAAAAAAGGCTAACAAATACTCTTTAGGAATTAGCTTATGAGTCGGCAGCTCTGAGCCGGACCGGTGAGTGAAATTCCTAAACGGTATGAGAAAAGAATGAATCAATTCTTTTCAGGTTTATGACAAGCGCGTGAACCTGCAAGGACCAAAAAACTGGGGATTAGACTATGGTCGTAGACACACATAGTTACGATTGACTTGTGAGTCACCGTCCGGCGCTAATCGCGCATCTTAGGATTCCAGGCACTTGACCCGGAACCAGGACTACAAGAATTAGAGACTAGAGGAGCTTCACCATGAACAAGTCCACCTTGGCTCTGGCCGTGGCCGTAGGGGTGTTGGCGCAGCAGGCAGGCGCCGCCGGTTTCATCGAAGACAGCAAGGCATCCGTTAGTTCGCGTACCTATTATTTCGACGCCGATAACCGTGAAGGCGCCAAGATCCCTGGCAACCGCCAGCGTGAGACCGCTGAGGGTCTGAAGTTCGATTACCAGTCGGGCTTCACCCAGGGTGTCGTAGGTTTCGGTATCGACGCCCAAGCGTTGGTCGGTATCCATCTCGACGGCGGCAAGGGCCATCACCCCACTCCCAACACATTCAGCCCGAGCGATACCGATGGCTCGGCGACCGATGAGTGGAGTCGTCTGGCTGGCAACGTCAAGGCGCGCTTCTCGAAGACAGAGGCCCACGTGGGCGGTGCTCTGATGCCGAACATGCCGATTTTGATTGCGAACGACAGCCGTGTGCTGCCGCAAACCTTTGAAGGTGGCACCATCACCTCGAAGGAAATCGACAACGTGACCTTCAACGTAGGTCAGTTGGAGCACGCAACTGGTCGCGCCTCCAGCAACAGCACTGGCCTGGCCGTGGCTGGCGGTACTCAGGACAGCAACCAGTTCCGCTACGCCGGTGCTGACTGGAAGGTCACCAAAGACCTGTTGCTGCAGTACTACTACGCGAACCTGGAAGACTACTACAAGCAGAACTTCCTGGGTCTGGTGCACGTTTACCCGATCGCGCCGAACCAGTCGTTCAAGACTGATCTTCGTTATTTCGACAGCAGTTCTGATGGCAAAAACGGCACCGCTGGCTATCAGTTCAACAACAACGGCGGTTACGCCAAGACTCCGGGCGAGGTCGATAACAAGACTTGGAGCGCCACGTTTACCTACACCCTGGGCGGCAACGCGTTCCTGCTCGGTCACCAGCGTGTCAACGATGACGGCGGCTTTGTTTTCCTTAACCAAGCCAACGTCGTCGATGGCAACGGTCGCAACGAAGGTGCCGGCGGCGCCAGCTTTTACTCCTTCACCGACGCCACTGTTGGCAGCTTCATCCGTGCCGGTGAAAACACCTCGTACGGTCAGTACTCCTATGACTTCGCCTCGTTGGGCGTACCAGGCTTGAAAGCTTCGGTGGCTTACCTGTATGGCCAGGACATCAAGGCTACCAACGGTACAGGAGATGACCTGAATGAGCGCGAAGTTGACACTCGCGTAGACTACGTAATTCAAACAGGCGTACTTAAAGGGTTCGGCACGACGCTGCGTCACGGTGCCTATCGTGGCAATACCAACGCGGACCAAGACCAGACCCGTCTGATCTTCAACTACACCTACAGCTTCATGTAATAGCGTTCTGCGAAAAGAGCCTCGCCGGATGGCGGGGCTTTTTTTGGACCGGTTTTCAATATTCCATAATGATAGTAGATACGTATTTTTTATTCTTTTTAGCTTTTTCCTCCAGCGATTACAGTAAGACCGTCCGACACGCACCGTAAGCCGCGGACCCCGCTTCAAATCCCTCGAAGATCAAAAAAGTTCAGGAATCGGCTTTCACGCCGATACCCCGAATCTGTGCTGTCGAGGCTTATTTCCCAATGCGATTAAAACAGTCTTGATGATTCTTTTTAGGATTATGAAGAGGTATTCTGCGCGCCCGAAAAATGACCGCTTCAGACGGTCCGGCGCGAATGGCGCGTCTGTGGATCCAGGGCATTCGACCCAGGACCAGCAGCACAAGAATTAGAAAACGATAGGAGCGAAACAAATGAACAAGTCCACCTTGGCCCTGGCTGTGGCCGTAGGGGTTTTGGCGCAGCAAGCAAGCGCCGCCGGTTTCATCGAAGACAGCAAGGCTACTCTGGGGCTGCGCAACTTCTACATCAACCAGGACTTCCGTGATGGCACCGGCAACGTCCCGAACAAAAACGAAGAATGGGGCCAAGGCTTCGATCTGCGTTTTATCTCCGGTTACACCCAAGGCACTGTCGGCTTCGGTATCGATGCGATCGGCCTGTTGGGCGTGAAGCTGGATTCGGGCGGTGGTACCAACGGTGCAGCGAACACCGCTGCTTACGGCGGTACTGTTTTCCCAAGCAAATCCAATGGCGAAGCAGTTGATAACTTCTCCAGCCTGGGCCTGACCGCCAAGGCCAAGATTTCCCAGACTGAGCTGAAGCTGGGTACCTTGCAGCCGAAACTGCCGGTCATCGTGACCAACGACGGTCGCCTGCTGCCGCAAACCTGGGAAGGCGGTCAGATCACTTCCGGCGAGATCAAGGACCTGACTCTGACGGGTGGCCAGATCGAGCACGTCAAGGGCCGCAACTCCAGCAACAATGAACAGATGTCTATCAACGGTGCTTCCCCACGCACCATCAATAGCAACAAGTTCATCTACGCCGGTGGTGACTACAAACTCACCAAGGACCTGACTGCGCAGTACTACTACGGCAACCTGGAAGACTTCTACAAACAGCACTTCCTGGGTCTGGTTCATAACTGGGCAATCGGCCCGGGCGTACTGAAGTCCGACCTGCGTTACTTCAACAGCTCCGACGACGGCGCCAACGGTCACGATCCGCTGTACTACAGCACCGGCAACTACAACGCGCCTAACGGTAAAGGCAAAGTCGACAACAACCTGTACAGCGGCCTGTTCCTGTACACCGTGGCCGGTCACACCTTCGGTGGCGGTTATCAGGTCAGCAACGGCAGCAGCGACTTCCCTTGGCTGAACCAGGGCGACGGTTCGTCGAACTACACCATCACCGACGCGCAAATCCAGAAGTTCGGTCGTGCCGGCGAGAAAACCTGGCAGGCGCGCTACTCCTTTGACTTTGCCAAGGTCGGCGTACCTGGCCTGACGGCAGGTGTGGTTTACCTGCACGGCGACGACATCGACACGGTGAACGCTGCCGGTCGCCAAGCCGCTAACGGTGCTTCCGAGTGGGAACGCGACCTGACCGTGGGTTACGTTGTCCAGTCCGGCGCACTGAAGAACCTCGGCCTGATGTGGAAAAACGCCACCTGGCGCACCGACCTGCCGAACACCCGTTCCCAGGACGAAAACCGCCTGATCGTCAGCTACTCGATCCCGCTGTTGTAATAGCGCTCGCCTAACTGACGTAAAAAAAGCCCCGCCCGGCATCACGCCGGGCGGGGCTTTTGCGTTTTCAAGACGGAGTCACCCCCGTAATCCCGCCTCGAAATTCCCCTCTTTTGCAGCAACTCAAGGCCTTCTCGAACCTTGGGGCCGATGTTCGGCGGGATGCGTGACCACGTCCAGTGAACAGATCTTTAATATTTCGTTTGGATCTAAATAAATCGATATTTATTCTTTTTAATAGATAAAAAACACAGGCACAGTGGGCTCAACCAGAACTCAAAAGGAGCAGCACACCATGGGTATCAGACTCGGCGATATCGCCCCCGATTTCGAACAGGATTCCAGCGCCGGTACCATCCGTTTCCACCAGTGGCTGGGCGATAGCTGGGGTGTGCTGTTTTCCCACCCGGCGGACTTCACGCCGGTGTGCACCACCGAGTTGGGCTTCACCGCCAAGTTGAAAGATGAATTCGCCAAGCGTGGGGTCAAGGCCATCGCGCTGTCCGTCGACCCAGTGGATTCGCACCACAAATGGATCGAAGACATCAACGAAACCCAGAACACCGTCGTCAACTTCCCGATCCTCGACGACGCCGACCGCAAGGTCTCGGACCTCTACGACCTGATCCACCCCAATGCCAACGACACCCTGACGGTGCGTTCGCTGTTCGTGATCGACCCGAACAAAAAGGTCCGGTTGACCATCACCTATCCAGCCAGCACCGGCCGTAACTTCAATGAAATCCTGCGGGTGATCGATTCGCTGCAACTCACCGACAACTACAAGGTGGCTACCCCGGCCAACTGGCAGGACGGTGATGAGGTGGTGATCGTGCCGTCACTCAAGGATGAAGACGAAATCAAACAGCGCTTTCCCAAGGGCTATCGTGCGGTTAAACCGTACCTGCGCCTGACGCCGCAGCCGAATCGTTGAAGAGTGATCGTTCCCACGCTCTGCGTGGGAACGCCGCCCGTGACGCTCTGCGTCACTGAGGACGCGGAGCGTCCATGGATGCATTCCCACGCAGAGCGTGGGAACGATCAGCAAAAAGCAGGGGATTTCAGGCCGTTTCGACGGCCTGTTTTTTTGCCTGAAAGAATTGAATTTGTATATCTCTTAAACGAATAACCAAATGAATAAATATGATTTATGGATATATAAATCACCTGTTAAGGTCACTCCATCGAAGCGAGATCGCAAATCGCGAATCGCCAACACCGTTCAAGGAATCGTCTGAATGCTGGTCGTCTCACTCGGTGGCAGTCCCAGCCAACGCTCCCGTTCCGGGGTGTTGCTGGAGCGCTCCCAGCGTTGGTTGCAAGGGCAGGGTGTGGAAGTGGTGAGTTACCAGGTGCGGGACTTCCCGGCCGAAGACTTGCTGCATGCACGCTTCGACAGCCCCAAAGTGATCGACCTGTTGCAACAGATTGAAAACGCCGATGGCTTGCTGATTGCCACGCCGGTCTACAAAGCTTCGTTCTCCGGTGCGTTGAAAACCGTGCTGGATTTGCTGCCCGAGCGCGCCCTGAGCCACAAAGTGGTTCTGCCGATGGCGACCGGGGGCAGCATCGCTCACATGCTGGCGGTGGATTACGCGCTCAAGCCAGTGCTGTCGGCGTTGAAAGCCCAGGAACTGTTGCAGGGGATTTTCGCCGTCGACAGCCAGATCGCTTATGGCGAAGGCAGTGCGCAAGCGCAGTTGGCGCCAGAGCTGGAGCAAAGATTGAATGAGTCGCTGGAGTTGTTTTTCAGCGCCATGGCGCGACGGCCGAAGCCGCTCGATCCGAACCTGTTGAATGATCGTTTGTTGACTGCTCGCTGGAGCATTTAAGCCTTACCCAAATTTTATGTAACTGGCCTTACTCGCCCGCTAACGGGCAAGCAGGTGCAGCCAAAAACCCTACTGCAAAAAGGAGAGCGCCATGCGCCCTGTCATTTTGCGTCGTGGTCTGGTCGCTCTGTTTGCTGCGGCTGTCACCTTCGGCGCCATTACTCAAGCTCAAGCTGAAACACTGCGTATCGGCTATCAGAAATACGGCACCCTGGTGCTGCTCAAAGCCAAAGGCACCCTGGAAAAACGCCTCGCCGCCCAAGGCGTGGACGTGCAATGGACTGAATTCCCCGGCGGCCCGCAACTGCTCGAAGGCCTGAACGTCGGCTCGATCGACTTCGGCGTCACCGGCGAAACACCGCCAGTGTTCGCTCAAGCGGCCGGTGCTGATTTGCTCTATGTCGCCTACGAACCGCCAGCGCCTCACAGCGAAGCGATCCTGGTGCCGAAGGACTCGCCGATCAAATCGGTGGCCGAGCTCAAGGGCAAGAAAGTCGTGCTGAACAAAGGCTCCAACGTGCACTACCTGCTGGTGCGTGCGCTGGAAGACGCCGGTCTCAAGTACACCGATATCCAGACCGTATTCCTGCCGCCGGCCGACGCCCGCGCCGCGTTCGAGCGTGGCAGTGTCGACGCCTGGGTCATCTGGGACCCGTACCAGGCGGCCGCCGAACAGCAACTGCAAGCGCGCACCCTGCGCGATGGGAAAGGCATCGTCGACAACCATCAGTTCTATCTCGCGACCAAGCCTTATGCGCAGAAAAATCCCGAGGTGATCAAGACCCTCGTGGATGAAGTGCGCGCGGTCGGTGAATGGTCCAAGGCCAACCCGGAAGACGTGACCAAACAGGTCTCGCCACTGCTCGGCCTGCCGGCGGACATCACCCTGACTTCGGTGAAACGCCAAGGCTACGGTGCGCTGTTCCTCACCCCGGAAGTGGTCGCCGCGCAGCAGAAAATCGCTGACAGCTTCTACCAGCTCAAGCTGATTCCAAAGCCGTTGAGCATCAAAGACGTGATCTGGACGCCACCGGCGGCCGTTGCCAAAGCTCAATAACCAAAGCCCAGCAAATCGATTCCCCAAGGAGACCACTCCATGAGCCTCAATATCTTCTGGTTCCTGCCTACCCACGGCGACGGCCATTACCTTGGCACCGCCGAAGGCGCTCGCGCCGTCGACCACGGTTACCTGCAACAAGTCGCGCAGGCGGCGGATCGACTGGGTTTCGGCGGCGTGCTGATTCCCACCGGCCGTTCCTGCGAAGACTCGTGGCTGGTGGCGGCGTCGCTGATCCCGGTGACCCAGCGTTTGAAATTTCTGGTCGCCCTGCGCCCCGGGATCATTTCCCCGACGGTAGCGGCGCGTCAGGCCGCGACACTTGATCGCTTGTCCGGCGGTCGTGCGCTGTTCAACCTGGTCACGGGCGGTGATCCGGAAGAATTGGCCGGCGACGGTCTGTTCCTGACTCACGAAGAGCGCTATCAGGCTTCGGTGGAATTCACCCGCATCTGGCGCCGCGTGCTGGAAGGCGAAACCGTTGATTACGACGGCCAGCACATCAGCGTGAAGGGCGCCAAGCTGCTCTATCCGCCGATCCAGCAACCGCGTCCGCCGTTGTATTTCGGCGGCTCGTCGGAAGCGGCGCAGGATCTTGCGGCAGAGCAGGTGGAAATGGTCCTGACCTGGGGCGAGCCACCGGCCGCCGTGGCCGAGAAGATTGCACAGGTGCGTGCGAAAGCCGCCAAGTTCGGTCGTACCGTGCGCTTCGGCATTCGCCTGCATGTGATCGTTCGTGAAACCAATGCCGAGGCCTGGCAAGCGGCGGACCGACTGATCTCGCACCTGGACGACGAAACCATCGCCCGTGCCCAGGCGTCCTTGGCGCGCTTCGATTCCGTGGGCCAGCAACGCATGGCGGCACTGCACGGCGGCAGCCGCGACAACCTGGAAGTCAGCCCGAACCTTTGGGCCGGTGTCGGCCTGGTGCGTGGCGGTGCCGGTACGGCGCTGGTGGGTGATGGTCCGACCGTAGCAGCACGCGTGAAGGAGTACGCGGACCTGGGCATCGACACCTTCATCTTCTCCGGTTATCCACACCTTGAAGAGTCGTATCGCGTTGCCGAGTTGCTGTTCCCGCACCTCGATATCGAACGTCCCGAGTTGCCGAAAAGCGCCGGTTACGTCAGCCCGTTCGGCGAGATGGTCGCCAACGACATTCTTCCCAAAGCCGCGTCGCAGAGCTGAGGCGCGCCATGAAGAAAATCATCCACAGTCTCGCGCCCTGGGCGTTGCCGGTGTTGCTGCTGGCGGTGTGGCAGTTGTCGGTGTCGGCGGGCTGGTTGTCGACGCGGATTCTGCCGGCACCGATCGCCGTGATCGAAGCCGGCGTGAGTCTGGTGCGCAGTGGCGAAATCTGGACGCACCTGGCAATCAGCGGCTGGCGCGCGGCGCTGGGCTTCGCCATCGGCGGCGGCATTGGCCTGACCCTGGGCTTCATCACCGGCCTGTCGAAATGGGGCGAGCGCCTGCTCGACAGCTCGGTGCAAATGATCCGTAACGTGCCGCACCTGGCGCTGATTCCGCTGGTGATCCTGTGGTTCGGCATCGACGAGTCGGCAAAGATTTTCCTGGTGGCGTTGGGCACCTTGTTCCCGATCTACCTCAACACCTATCACGGCATCCGCAACGTCGATCCGGCGTTGGTGGAAATGTCACGCAGCTACGGCTTGTCCGGTTTCAGCCTGTTCCGCCAGGTGATCCTGCCGGGTGCGTTGCCTTCGATTCTGGTCGGTGTGCGTTTCGCGTTGGGGTTCATGTGGTTGACGCTGATCGTCGCGGAAACCATTTCCGCCAGCTCCGGCATTGGCTACCTGGCGATGAATGCCCGGGAATTCTTGCAGACCGACGTGGTGGTGCTGGCGATCCTGATGTACGCGGTGCTCGGCAAGCTGGCCGACCTCGCGGCCCGTGGACTTGAACGCGTGTGGCTGCGCTGGCATCCGGCCTATCAGGTTGTAAAAGGAGGTGCCGCATGACTGCTCAACAACCTCCACGCCTGCTGCGCGGGATTCCGCTGGCCGTGCGCAAACTGCAAAAAACCTTCGGTTCGCGGCAGGTGCTGCGCGAGATCGATCTGCATATTCCGGCGGGGCAATTCGTCGCCGTGGTCGGTCGCAGCGGCTGTGGCAAAAGTACTTTGCTGCGCTTGCTGGCCGGGCTTGATCAGCCTACGGGCGGTGAGCTGCTGGCCGGTTCTGCACCGTTGAGCGAAGCGCGGGAAGACACCCGGCTGATGTTCCAGGAAGCACGTCTGCTGCCGTGGAAAAAGATCATCGACAACGTCGGCCTCGGGCTCAAGGGCAACTGGCGTCCCAAGGCTTTGGAAGCGCTGGAAGCGGTCGGTCTGGCGGATCGCGCCAACGAGTGGCCGGCGGCGTTGTCCGGTGGGCAGAAGCAACGTGTGGCACTGGCCCGCGCGCTGATTCATCAACCGCGTCTGCTATTGCTCGACGAGCCTTTGGGCGCGCTGGATGCACTGACCAGAATCGAGATGCAGCAACTGATCGAACGGCTCTGGCAACAGCATGGTTTTACCGTGTTGCTGGTGACCCACGACGTCAGTGAAGCCGTGGCAATCGCCGATCGGGTGATCCTCATCGAAGACGGCGAAGTCGGCCTCGACCTGCACGTGGAACTGCCGCGCCCTCGGGTCCGTGGTTCCCATCGGCTGGCGGCGCTGGAAACCGAAGTGCTCAATCGTGTGCTGTCACTGCCGGGCCAACCGCCGGAACCGGAACCTGTTTCACCGTTGCCAACGCAATTGCGCTGGGCTCAATAACTCAAGTCTTATCCAACGACAGGAATCAACATCATGACTATCAAAGCCATCAACGTGCGTAACCAGTTCAAAGGCTCCATCAAGGAAATCGTCCTCGGTGACGTGCTGTCGGAAATCGACGTGCAGACCGCCTCCGGCATCGTCACTTCAGTGATCACCACCCGCTCGGTGAAAGAGCTGGAACTGGCGGTTGGCAGCGAAGTGATCGCCTTCGTGAAATCCACCGAGGTGTCGATCGCCAAGTTGTAAACCGTGCGCGCAAACAGCAACCCCGAAGGGTTTTAGCCCTTCGGGGTTTTTTGTGCGTGTGATTCTTTGAGATCGGTGGTGCCGCCATCGCTGGCAAGCCAGCTCCCACAAATTTATTTGTCGTTCACAGATGCTGCATTCACTGAAGCTCCCTGTGGGAGCTGGCTTGCCAGCGATGAGGCCGGTGGTCGCGCTAGAGATCTCGCTTTGGCAGATACGGCGGGAGATAAAGCCCAAGGTAAGCATCAAACACCCGCATCCCTTCCTCGGCCATGCGCGGCGTGATCTGCCCGTGCTGTTGCACCGAGCGCGCGTAGACACGATCCCCGAGCTCCATGGCCAGCGCAAACACATCCACATCCCCCGGCAACTTCGGCAATTCGAAATGGTGATCGAATAGCTTGTGCATCAGGTCGCCCAGTTCGATGTCGTGCTGGCGGTCGGCCTGGGTGACTTCGGTCAGGCCGTGCTGGGCCAGGATCAGCTGGCGCGCGGCGGCATCCTCACCGTAGATGTCGAGCATGCGTTGCTCCACCAGCCGCGACAGGTCACGCCAACCGCTCAATGCATCGTGGTCGATGGGCGCTTGCAGGCAGGCGCGGAAGGCGGCGTGGACGTCGGCGGTCAGCGCTTCAAGCAGCGCCGGGACACTGGCGAAAAAATGGTAGACGGAGGAGGGCGGAATCTCCGCACGCTCGGCAACGCTGTAGATCGACAGGCTGGCCACGCCCTCGGCGGCCAGCAATGTGCGCGCGGCATCGAGGATCGAATCGATTCGCGCCTGGCTGCGTGCGCGGGGTTTGCGGGGAGTGGCTACGCGTGTCATTGAAGTCTCCTGCGGGGCAGCGGGCATTGTACGAGCAGGGTTGTGTGTTGTCTCGTCGGCCGCCATCGCTGGCAAGCCAGCTCCCACAAGGATCTGTTGTGGACGCGATATCCGCGTGCGCTACAAGACACTGTGGGAGCTGGCTTGCCAGCGATCCTCCGAAGGCGGCCATAAAAAAACGCCACAGGCTTCAACAGCCGGCGGCGTTTTTTCTACTGCAACCGATTAAACAGTATGCAGATACCAGTTGTACTCAAGGTCGGAGATGGAGTGTTCGAACTCCTCCAGCTCGCTCTCTTTGCACGCGACGAAGATATCGATGTATTTCGGATCGATGTACTTGGCCATGACTTCGCTGTCGTCCAGCTCGCGCAGTGCATCACGCAGGTTGTTTGGCAGGCTTTGCTCGTTCTGCTCGTAGCTGTTGCCTTCCACCGGAGCGCCCGGCTCGACCTTGTTGGTCAGACCGTGGTGCACGCCCGCCAGGACCGAAGCCATCAGCAAGTACGGGTTGGCGTCGGCACCGGCGACACGATGCTCGATACGCACGGCATCGGCAGAACCGGTCGGTACGCGGATCGCGACGGTACGGTTGTCCAGGCCCCAGCACGGCGAGTTCGGCACGTAGAACTGTGCGCCGAAACGACGGTACGAGTTGACGTTCGGGCAGAGGAAAGCCATCTGCGCCGGTAGGGTCTCGAGCACACCGCCGATCGCGTGACGCAGTGCGGCGTTCTGCTCGGGATCCTCACTGGCAAAAATATTCTTGCCATCTTTGTCGAGAATCGAGATGTGGACGTGCAGACCATTACCCGCCTGGCCCGGATAAGGCTTGGCCATGAAGGTGGTGTCCATTTCATGGTCGTAGGCGATGTTCTTGATCAGGCGCTTGAGCAAGACTGCATAGTCGCAGGCCTTGATCGGGTCGGCCACGTGGTGCAGGTTCACTTCGAACTGCGCCGGGGCACTTTCCTTGACGATCGCGTCGGCCGGAATGCCTTGCTCTTTCGCACCTTCCAGAATGTCCTGGAGGCAGTCGACGTATTCGTCGAGGTCGTCGATCAGGTAGACCTGTGTCGAGTGCGGACGTTTGCCGGAAACCGGCGAGCGAGGAGGTTGCGGTCGACCGTTCACGTTCTCCTGGTCGATCAGGTAGAACTCCAGTTCGAACGCGGCGCAGATGGTCAGGCCCATTTCGTCGAACTTGCGCACGACATTGGCCAGCACTTCACGCGGGTCAGCGAAGAAGGGTTCACCTTCGAGTTCGTGCATGGTCATCAACAGTTGCGCGGTCGGGCGCTTCTGCCATGGCTCGTTGCACAGGGTGTCGGGAATTGGATAGCAGATTCGGTCAGCATCACCGATGTCCAGGCCCAGGCCGGTGCTTTCCACCGTCGAGCCGTTGATATCCAGAGCAAATAGAGAGGCCGGCAGGTTGATGCCTTTCTCGTAAACCTTGTGGAGGCTGGTGCGTTCAATGCGCTTGCCGCGCACCACACCATTCATATCCGCAATCAGAAGGTCAACGTACAGAACCTCAGGATGTTCCTTAAGGAACGCGTTCGCTTCGTTAAGCTGAACGGCACGCGGGGGTACCGACATGATGCAACACCTTTGTTGTTAAAAATATCAATCATTGATCTTTTCTGGTTTCAGTCAACCCGAACGGCCTGCCGAAGTCAAGCGAGGCCTTTTATGCCCTGAAAAAGCGCCGCAAGGGCATTTATGGGGCACTTTGGGGCATTTTTCTGCCCTCGGACGGCTGGGTACCCGCACAGTTGAGCGGGCCGTGTTGTATTTTTTACGGGGGTGTTGTGTAAAAAAATGAACAAGGCTAAGCTCGAATCAAACCCATAACAGCAATAATACCGGGGTGCTTCATGTCTCGCCTGCCGTTAATCGGCCTCACCGACTGCTCTGTGCAGAACGGTCTGCATGCTTGCCACATCAGTGGCGACATCTGCGTCAGTGCTAAGGTCTCAGCGGCTTCTGGCCTGGCGGCGATCCTTGCTTCCCCGGCGGATCGACCATCCCCGTCCGATATTCTGGACGTTCGAGATGGCACACCCATTACGGTTACTCCATTCAATATAGAACCGATTCACAATAGCGGCTCGGCCATTGCGCAGGGCACCGCTCGTGATTCTGCACGCCCGGTGTTTATCGGGCTGCCTGGAAAAACACGATAGCCTGTCGTAGACACGCATTCCAACGTGACGCCGATGCGTCAAACATCGCCTGACTCCCGAGAGTCGGGAAACTCAAAGCCTAGAGGCATTTATGAGTCACAACCTCGACCAGCTCACCGATTGGTTGAAAGACCACAAGATCACAGAAGTCGAATGCATGATCGCCGACTTGACCGGGATCACCCGGGGCAAGATTTCGCCGACCAACAAATTCATCGCCGAAAAAGGCATGCGTCTGCCAGAGAGTGTGCTGTTGCAGACCGTGACCGGCGATTACGTCGAAGACGACATCTATTACGAACTGCTCGACCCGGCCGACATCGACATGATCTGCCGCCCCGACCAGAGCGCGGTGTACGTGGTGCCTTGGGCCATCGAGCCGACCGCCATCGTTATCCACGACACTTACGACAAGCAGGGCAACCCGATTGAGCTGTCGCCGCGCAACGTGCTCAAGAAGGTCCTGAAACTCTATGCCGACAAGGGCTGGCAGCCGATCGTGGCGCCGGAAATGGAGTTCTACCTGACCAAGCGCAGCGACGACCCGGACTACCCGTTGCAACCGCCAATCGGCCGTTCCGGTCGCCCGGAAACCGGTCGCCAGTCGTTCTCCATCGAAGCGGCGAACGAATTCGATCCGTTGTTCGAAGACGTCTACGACTGGTGCGAATTGCAGGAGCTGGACCTCGACACGCTGATCCACGAGGACGGCACGGCGCAGATGGAAATCAACTTCCGTCATGGCGATGCCTTGTCCCTGGCCGACCAGATCCTGGTGTTCAAGCGCACCATGCGCGAAGCCGCGCTCAAGCACGACGTGGCCGCCACCTTCATGGCCAAGCCCATGACCGGTGAGCCGGGCAGCGCCATGCATTTGCACCAGAGCATCATCGACATCGAGACCGGCAAGAACATCTTCTCCAATGAAGACGGGACCATGAGCCAGTTGTTCCTGCACCACATCGGTGGCTTGCAGAAACTGATTCCCGAGTTGTTGCCGCTGTTCGCACCCAACGTGAACTCGTTCCGCCGCTTCCTGCCGGACACCTCGGCACCGGTAAACGTGGAATGGGGCGAAGAGAACCGCACCGTGGGCCTGCGGGTGCCAGATGCCGGCCCGCAAAACCGTCGGGTGGAAAACCGCCTGCCGGGTGCCGATGCCAACCCGTACCTGGCGATTGCCGCGAGCCTGCTCTGCGGTTACATCGGCATGGTCGAAGGCCTGAACCCGAGCGCACCGGTGGTGGGCCGTGGCTATGAGCGCCGCAACCTGCGCCTGCCACTGACCATCGAAGACGCGCTGGAACGCATGGAAAACAGCAAGACCATCGAGAAATACCTGGGCAAAAATTTCATTACTGGCTACGTCGCGGTCAAGCGGGCCGAGCATGAAAACTTCAAGCGCGTGATCAGTTCGTGGGAACGGGAATTCCTGCTATTCGCCGTCTGATGCGCCGGGCGCTGCCGTTTTCGGGCAGCGCCTTCACCTGATTTTTTAGGAGATTCGTATGACCAGCAACAACCCGCAAACCCGTGAATGGCAAACCCTGAGCAACGATCACCACCTGGCCCCGTTCAGCGACTTCAAGCAGCTGAAAGAGAAAGGCCCGCGGATCATCACCACCGCCAAGGGCGTGTACCTGTGGGACAGCGAGGGCAACCAGATCCTCGACGGCATGGCCGGCCTGTGGTGCGTGGCGATCGGTTACGGTCGTGACGAGTTGGCCGATGCCGCCGCCAAGCAAATGCGCGAACTGCCTTACTACAACCTGTTCTTCCAGACCGCTCACCCACCGGTGCTGGAACTGGCCAAGGCCATCTCCGACATCGCGCCTGAAGGCATGAACCACGTGTTCTTCACCGGTTCCGGTTCCGAAGGCAACGACACCATGCTGCGTATGGTCCGCCACTACTGGGCGATCAAGGGCCAGCCGAAGAAGAAAGTCATCATCAGCCGCAAGAACGGCTACCACGGTTCCACCGTGGCCGGCGCGAGCCTCGGTGGCATGACCTACATGCACGAACAAGGCGACTTGCCGATCCCGGGCATCGTCCACATCGCCCAGCCGTACTGGTTCGCCGAAGGTGGCGACATGACTCCGGACGAGTTCGGGATCTGGGCTGCCAATCAGCTGGAAGAGAAGATTCTGGAAGTCGGCGTCGACAACGTCGGTGCCTTTATTGCCGAGCCGATCCAGGGCGCCGGCGGCGTGATCATTCCGCCAGACAGCTACTGGCCGCGCATCAAGGAAATCCTCGCCAAGTACGACATCCTGTTCGTGGCTGACGAAGTGATCTGTGGTTTTGGTCGTACCGGTGAGTGGTTCGGTACCGATTTCTACGGCCTCAAGCCCGACATGATGACCATCGCCAAAGGCCTGACCTCCGGCTACATCCCGATGGGTGGCCTGATCGTGCGTGACGAAGTGGTCGACGTGCTCAACGAAGGCGGCGACTTCAACCACGGTTTCACCTACTCCGGGCACCCGGTGGCCGCTGCCGTGGCACTGGAAAACATCCGCATCCTGCGCGAAGAAAAAATTGTCGAGCGTGTGCAGACAGAAACGGCACCGTATTTGCAGAAACGTCTGCGGGAACTGAACGATCACCCGTTGGTGGGGGAAGTTCGTGGGGTGGGTCTGTTGGGGGCCATCGAACTGGTTCAGGACAAGGCCACACGCAAGCGCTACGAAGGCAAGGGCGTCGGCATGATCTGCCGGCAGTTCTGCTTCGATAACGGCCTGATCATGCGCGCCGTCGGCGACACCATGATCATCGCGCCGCCGCTGGTGATCACGCCTGCGGAAATCGATGAGTTGGTCGCCAAGGCACGCAAGTGCCTGGACCTGACCCTGAGTGCATTGCAGGGCTAAGTGCTAGGCTCTGAGCGAAGGCGCCGCGGCACCTTCGCTTGGGAACGTCAGAAAGGTTGGCCTTTTCTTGAAAGACCGCCTCGGATCTTGCCAGACTAGCCGCGGTTCCAGTTGTCGGGGTTCGGCCGCTGAACAAAGTGGTTCAAAAAAGAAAAATTTGGAGCATTAACGCATGAAGGCATTAGGCAAAAAGCTTGCTGGCAAGACTCTTCTCGCCATGTCCCTGATGGGCATTATGGCGGGCGCGGTTCAGGCGGACGACAAGGTGTTGCACGTCTATAACTGGTCCGATTACATCGCTCCGGACACCATCAAGAAGTTTGAAGACGAGTCGGGCATCAAAGTGGTCTACGACGTTTTCGACAGTAACGAAACCCTGGAAGCCAAGTTGCTGGCAGGCAAGTCCGGCTACGACATCGTCGTACCGTCGAACAACTTCCTGGCCAAGCAGATCAAGGCTGGCGTCTACCAGAAGCTGGACAAGTCCAAACTGCCTAACTGGAAAAACCTGAACACCGACCTGCTCAAGGCGGTATCGGTCAGTGACCCGGGCAACGAACACGCTTTCCCGTACATGTGGGGCTCGATCGGCATCGGCTACAACGCCGAGAAGGTCAAGGCTGCACTAGGTGCCGACGCACCGGTCGATTCCTGGGACCTGATCTTCAAGCCTGAAAACGCCGCCAAGCTGAAGTCCTGCGGCATCAGCCTGCTGGATTCGCCAACCGAGATGATTCCGGTGGCGCTGCACTACCTGGGCCTGCCAACCGACAGCCAGAAGAAAGAAGACATCGACAAGGCTGAAGCGCTGATCATGAAGGTCCGTCCTTCGATCGCCTACTTCCACTCGTCCAAGTACATCTCCGACCTGGCCAACGGCAACATCTGCGTGGCCGTGGGTTACTCGGGTGACATTTACCAGGCCAAGTCCCGCGCGGCTGAAGCCGGTGACAAGGTGAAAGTCAGCTACAACATTCCGAAAGAAGGTGCCGGCAGCTTCTACGACATGGTCGCCATCCCTAAAGATGCCGAAAACGTCGAAGGTGCCTACAAGTTCATGACCTTCCTGCAGAAGCCGGAAATCATGGCTGAAATCACCAACGCCGTGCGTTTCCCGAACGGTAACGCGGCTGCCACTGCGTTGGTTGATAAAGACATCACCAGCGATCCAGGCATCTACCCGCCGGCAGACGTGCTGGCCAAGCTGTACGCGATTGCCGACTTGCCGGCCGCGACCCAGCGGATCCTGACTCGCAGCTGGACCAAGATCAAATCCGGTAAATAAGCCGGTTTGATGGAACAACCTGTTGCCGTCGTCTGTGCGATGGCGGCAGCAGGTGTAATTAAATGACAGAAAGTTTTGCTGGAACGGTTTTTCGAGGGTAAGTTGCGCGCCGGTTTTGTTGCTGGGCAACCACGGTTGTCATGTAACGCGGGGCAACTTGGGCCCAACTAACTTTTAGAGGACCTCCACTTGCCTATTTTTTCTTTGTTGCGCAATGCCATGCTGTTCGGCGCCGGACTGACGCTTGTCGCCAGTGTTCAGGCCGCCGGCACCGTGCATATTTATAACTGGTCGGATTACATCGGTGAGACCACCCTGGCCGACTTCCAGAAAGAGACCGGCATCAAACCGGTCTATGACGTGTTTGACTCCAACGAAACCCTGGAAGGCAAGTTGCTGGCCGGTCGTACCGGTTACGACGTGGTCGTGCCGTCCAACCACTTCCTCGGCAAGCAGATCAAGGCCGGCGCGTTCCAGAAGCTCGACAAGTCGCAGCTGCCGAACTACTCGAACCTCGACCCTGTATTGCTCAAGCGTCTGGAGCAGAACGATCCGGGCAACCTGTACGCCGTGCCGTATCTGTGGGGCACCAACGGCATCGGTTACAACCCTGAAAAGGTCAAGGCTGCGCTGGGCGTCGACAAAATCGATTCCTGGGCTGCGGTGTTCGAGCCGGAAAACATCAAGAAGCTGAGCAAATGCGGCGTGGCGTTCCTCGACTCCGCCGACGAGATGATGCCTACGGTCCTCAACTACATGGGCCTGGATGCCAACAGCACCAACCCTGAAGACTACAAAAAGGCCGAAGCCAAGTTGCTCGCGGTGCGGCCTTACGTGACGTATTTCCACTCTTCCAAATACATCGCGGACCTGGCCAACGGCGATATCTGCGTCGCGATCGGGTTCTCCGGCGACATGTTCCAGGCCCGCAACCGCGCTGCTGAAGCCAAGAAAGGCGTAGACATCGTGTACTCGATTCCCAAGGAAGGCGGCGCACTATGGTTCGACATGCTGGCGATTCCTAAAGACTCGGCCAACGTCAAAGAGGCGCACGCGTTCATCAACTATTTGCTGAAACCTGAGGTGATCGCCCAGGTCAGTGATTACGTCGGCTATGCCAACCCTAACCCTGGGTCGGACAAACTGATGGAACAGTCCATACGCACCGACGAAGCGGTTTATCCACCGCAGGCCGTACTCGACAAGACCTACGTGTCCATCGAGTTGCCACCGAATATTCAACGTTTAATGACCCGCAGCTGGACCAAGGTCAAGTCGGGTAAATAGCTTCAAGGCTCAAACTATCCAAAGTTGGCTCACCTTGAGCGAACTGCACTCTTTTTTCTGGGAGTTTCGTAAATGGCAGTTGCCTCCGGCGCCTATAAGAAAGCCCTCGAGGGCGACCAGTCACCTAAACAGGTGCTGGTCAAAATCGACCGGGTCACGAAGAAGTTCGACGAGACGATTGCCGTGGACGATGTGTCCCTGGAAATCAAGAAAGGCGAGATTTTCGCCCTGCTCGGCGGTTCGGGATCGGGCAAATCCACCTTGCTGCGCATGCTCGCAGGTTTCGAACGGCCCACGGAGGGGCGCATTTTCCTCGATGGCGTAGACATCACTGACATGCCGCCATACGAGCGGCCGATCAACATGATGTTCCAGTCCTACGCCTTGTTCCCGCACATGACCGTGGCGCAGAACATCGCCTTCGGCCTCAAGCAGGACAAACTGCCTGCCGCTGAAGTCGATGCTCGCGTGGCCGACATGCTCAAGCTGGTGCAGATGAGCCAGTACGCCAAGCGCAAGCCGCATCAGTTGTCCGGCGGCCAGCGTCAGCGTGTGGCCCTGGCCCGTTCGCTGGCCAAGCGACCGAAGCTGCTGTTGCTCGACGAACCGATGGGTGCACTGGATAAAAAACTGCGCTCGCAAATGCAGCTGGAGCTGGTCGAGATCATCGAGCGCGTCGGCGTAACCTGCGTCATGGTGACCCACGACCAGGAAGAGGCCATGACCATGGCCGAGCGCATCGCGATCATGCACCTGGGCTGGATCGCCCAGATCGGCAGCCCGATCGACATCTACGAAACCCCGACCAGCCGCCTGGTCTGCGAATTTATCGGTAACGTGAACATCTTCGAAGGCGAAGTGATCGACGACGCCGAAGGCCACGCGATCATTACCTGCAAAGACATGGACCATCAGATCTACGTTGGCCACGGCATCAGCACTTCGGTGCAGGACAAGTCGGTCACCTACGCGATCCGTCCGGAGAAGCTGCTGGTCACCGCTGACATGCCGACCTGCCAGTACAACTGGTCCAGCGGCAAGGTCCACGACATCGCCTACCTCGGCGGTCACTCGGTGTTCTACGTTGAATTGCCGAGCGGCAAGATCGTCCAGTCGTTCGTCGCCAACGCCGAGCGCCGTGGCCAGCGCCCAACCTGGGGTGACCAGGTTTACGTGTACTGGGAAGACGACAGCGGCGTGGTACTTCGCTCATGAACATGCGCAAATTCAAACGCCGCCTCAATCGAATAATTCCCGGTGGCCGCCAACTGGTCATCGGGGTTCCCTTCATCTGGCTGTTCCTGTTCTTCATGTTGCCGTTCTTCATCGTCCTGAAGATCAGCTTCGCCGAAGCCGACGTGGCCATCCCGCCGTACACCGAAATCTACAGCTACGCCGAACAGAAATTGCAGCTGCTGCTGAACCTTGGCAATTACGCGATGCTGGCCGGCGACGAGTTGTACATCGCCGCGTACCTCGGCTCGTTGAAGATGGCGCTGATCAGCACCATCCTCTGTCTGGTGATCGGCTACCCGATGGCCTACGCCATCGCCAGCGCCCGCAAAGAGATGCAAACGGTGCTGGTGTTGCTGATCATGATGCCCACCTGGACCGCGATCCTGATCCGCGTTTACGCGTGGATGGGCATTCTCAGCAACAACGGCCTGCTCAACGGTTTTCTGATGAGCATGGGCTGGATCAACGAACCGCTGCAGATCCTCAACACCAACCTCGCGGTGTACATCGGCGTCGTCTATTCGTACCTGCCGTTCATGATCCTGCCGCTGTACGCCAACCTCGTGAAGCACGACAACAGTTTGCTGGAAGCCGCCTCCGACCTCGGTTCGAGTACCTTCAACAGCTTCTGGAAGATCACCATCCCGCTGTCCAAGAACGGCATCATCGCCGGCTGCATGCTGGTGTTCATCCCGGTGGTGGGTGAGTTTGTGATCCCGGAACTGCTCGGCGGTCCGGAAACCCTGATGATCGGTAAAGTGCTCTGGCAAGAGTTCTTCAACAACCGTGACTGGCCGGTGGCGTCCGCCCTGGCGGTAGTGATGCTGGCGATCCTGATTGTGCCGATCATTCTGTTCAACCGCAGTCAGGCCAAGGAAATGGAGGGTAAAGAATGAAGCGCTTCCGTTTCTCCAGCCTGATGCTGGTACTGGGTCTGCTGTTCATCTACGCGCCGATGCTGATCCTGGTGATCTACTCGTTCAACGCCTCGAAACTGGTGACGGTGTGGGGGGGCTGGTCGATCAAGTGGTACGTCGGCCTGCTCGACAACACCCAACTGATGGGCTCGGTGGTGCGCTCGCTGGAAATCGCCTGCTACACGGCAGTTGCAGCGGTGGCGCTGGGTACATTGGCGGCATTCGTCCTGACCCGCATCACGCACTTCAAGGGCCGCACGCTGTTCGGCGGCCTGGTGACGGCGCCGTTGGTAATGCCGGAAGTGATCACCGGTCTGTCGCTGTTGCTGCTGTTCGTGGCGATGGCGCAGATGATCGGTTGGCCACAGGAGCGCGGCATCGTCACGATCTGGATCGCTCACACCACGTTCTGTGCGGCGTATGTGGCGGTGGTGGTCTCGGCGCGCTTGCGTGAGCTGGACCTGTCCATCGAAGAGGCGGCCATGGACCTCGGTGCGCGGCCGTGGAAGGTGTTCTTCCTGATCACCATCCCGATGATCGCGCCATCGCTGGGCGCGGGCGGCATGATGTCGTTCGCTCTGTCGCTGGATGACCTGGTGCTGGCGAGCTTCGTGTCGGGTCCGGGTTCCACGACCTTGCCGATGGAAGTGTTCTCGGCGGTGCGTCTGGGCGTGAAGCCTGAGATCAACGCCGTGGCCAGCCTGATTCTGCTGGCGGTCTCGCTGATGACTTTCCTGGTGTGGTTCTTCAGCCGTCGCGCAGAAGAAAGCCGCAAGCGTGCGATTCAGCAAGCCATCGAGGAAAGCGCAGCCGACTCGTGGAAACAGCCGGACGTGCGCCGCGCGCAACAGGCGCCGGAAGCGGCGTAACAGCAAAAGATCGCAGCCTACGGCAGCTCCTACAGAGGAATGTGTACTCCGGTAGGAGCTGCCGCAGGCTGCGATCTTTTGATTTTCAGGACTATGCAATCCAAGGCGACTTGCGGATGATCTCAACGAAGTTCATCGGCTTGAAGCCCGGTTCGCTGTCCACCAGCACGTCAGCATTCACCGTACCGAACGTTGTGTCCGGCTTGTGTTTGAAGCCGTTGGCGAACGCGCAGAGGATGCACTCCTTGAACCCTTCACCCCGTGGATGCGCATGCACCACCGCTTCGCGCTGCACGGTGGGAAATGCTGCGTAGTCGATACCCAGCACATCCATTTCAACGCCGGCGGTCACCAGTGCCACGTTGGGGCGCAGGTGGTGCACCACATTCGGTGTAGTGTGCAGAGCAATCGACAGCCACACTTGCTCGATATCGTCATCCGAAAAGCCGTACGGCTGAAGGAACGCTTTGGCGGCATTGGCGCTATCGACTTCGAAACGCTCGTTGTCTGTGCGGTGACCTTCCACCAGGCCCAGGTCATGGAACATCGCGCCGACGTACAACAACTCAGGGTTATAGGCCAGTTGCTTGCGTTCACCGCTCAGCGCACCGAACAGAAAGACGCGACGCGAGTGGTGATAAAGCAGGTCGGACTCGACATCACGGATGTATTCGGTGGTGGCTTTGGCCAATGCGCTGTCGGGAATTTTGATACCGGCAATGGTGGTGCTCATGGGAGTTTCCTCATGGTGAGCGCCGTGGCGGCGCTGAGGTGTCCAGTCTGTTCGCCCCCCTGAAACCGGACAATCGATCCATGGCTGCGATCCCGGCCAATGAACATGCATATCGCGCCAGCCTCGCTTGTTGGACCTGGATTGGCTAGGGTGCATGCAGACCCTGTAGGAGCGAGCCTGCTCGCGATGGGCGTGAAGGCGCCGCGTTCATCCAGGCAGCCCGCGTCATCGTT